>WLNN01000060.1 GCA_009699765.1 Actinomycetota bacterium | reverse complement strand
TCAACATCGGTTCTGTTGTGCGCACTGCAAACGCTTTTAATGTGAGTGCAGTTCACATCATCGGCAAACGTGATTGGAACAAGCGCGGAGCTATGGTCACCGATCGATATCTCACAGTTATTCATCATTCAACTGTCGCTGATTTTGCTCAGTGGTGCTCAGATAACTCGCTGCCAATCATCGGTATCGACAATGTTCCAACATCTCGAAATCTCGAAGGCGCTGATGTTCCAGAAAGCTGCGTACTGCTATTCGGTCAAGAAGGTGCCGGGATGTCTGATGAAGCAATTGCAATCTGTTCGGTTTTGTATGCCATTGAGCAATACGGATCGACTCGATCCATGAATGCCTCAGCAGCTGCAGCTATTGCTATGTACCACTGGGCGCTTTTACACCTGCCACGTAAAAACTAGCCAAGAGATTCACGAACAGAAGCTAAGCGACGATCGATTTCGTCGGCATCTGCCATACGCCCAAGCTGGCGCATAACAGTTGCCATACGGCTCTCAATCTCGATTAAAAATTCAAAATCCTTAGCATCTTCATCTGCGGCAATTTGCAAGACGTTATCTAGTGTTGCAAGTCCATCATCTAGCTTGCCAAGCAGAATCTCTGCACGACCGTACTCGTATAGCGCAAATGTTTCACGACGATGGTCATGGCCGGTCTCAAAGACATCAATCGCCTTGCGCGCTGCTTCAAGTGCTTTTTCGCCTTCGCCAATTTCGTTGTAGCACGATGCAATTTTCTGATCGCAACGAGCAACATGTAAAACTTCGCGCTCGGCCTTAAATGTTGCACGAGCTTCTTGGAAGCAGATAATCGCTTCTTCATAATTCTTAAGTTCGCGCTGTGCGCAACCAATGAGGTGCATATCATTTGCTGAACCAATATTATTTCCGTCAACGATATGTTCTTGCGCGCATTCGTACATCGTCTCAATTACTTTTTCGTAATTCTTTGATGAATACCACCACTCGCCCAAGGTGCATGCGAGCTCTAGCGCGATAGGAGATTTGTTTTCACGAAGGAGTTCGACTGCCTTAGACATCGCAGTTGCTGCCTCATCCATACGCTTTAACTGATTGAGGTTGTAACCAATTGCTGAATACGCCTGTGCTAAACCTTCATTTGAAACGCCAGCACCGAGTTCTGAGTAAATATCACGCGCGGTTTCGGCGAGCGCTAAAGCTTCGTCATACTGACCACGAGCAAAGATGCGAGCGCTGAGTTCGTAATATGTATCTGCTCGTTCTTCGCCGGAGACTTCAGGAATGCGATCCCAGAGCATCTCTTCGGTGAGAATCTCATCACCGCTATTGATGCCCTCGTTGGTGCCATCGTCATTGCTCATAGCTACCTCCTCAAGCCCGATTGAGCGCACTTTAGACCTAACAACGGCGCATAGGTGGTTAATTCCCTGCTCGTGCCGAGTTTCAAGTGGCAGATTTTAGGCTCATCATTTAACCTTCCTTCTTGCAAATGATTTGCATCTAGATCTGGAGAGTGTCGATGAGCCAAAAGGCGAGCCTGAAAGAGCACTTGAAATTCAGCCGTGAAGAGCTTCCTGCCCTCTTTGGTGTGCTTGGCACAGTCGTTCTCCTCCACGTAGTGGGCTGGGGCCTCTTTATCCACTACAACTCAGATCCTAAGTACCACTCACTCGTCGATGGCAAAGGTGCGCTGATTTATGCAGGCGCCGGCGCTCTCGCATATTCATTCGGATTGCGTCACGCTTTCGATGCCGACCATATCTCGGCGATTGACGACTCAACTCGAATCATGTTGGCAAAAGGTAAGAAGCCTCTTGGAGTTGGGCTCTTCTTCTCCCTCGGCCACTCAACGATTGTTCTATCTCTATCTATTGCAATAGCGGTTGCCGCTAAAGCTGCAATCAAGTTCCAGAAGAACTATGCAGAGACTGGAGCCATCATTGGTGCATCCATCTCGGGCTTCTTCTTGTATCTCGTCGGAATTCTTAACTTAGTAATTCTTGTTGGCGTACTTAAGGTCTGGAAGAAAGCAAAGAGCGGACAGTTCTCTCACGAGCACCTCAATGAATTGCTTAATGAGCGCGGACTAATGAAGCGCATTTTTCGTGGATTCTTCAAAAAGGGATTTGATCACTCTTGGCAGCTCTATCCAGTTGGTGTGCTCTTCGGTCTCGGATTTGATACTGCAACTGAAGTTGCCTTGCTGGCGCTCTCTGCAACTACAGCTGTAGGTGCAGTCGGTGGAACTCTTCCACCCCTAGCAATTATCGCATTACCGATTATTTTTGCCGCAGGAATGTCAATGATGGATGCACTCGATGGAATCTTTATGACTAAGGCATACTCATGGGCATTCACATCACCACTTCGTAAGATTTATTACAACATCACAACAACTGGACTATCCATTTTTGTTGCGCTGGTAATCGGAACTATCCAACTGGTAGGTGTCCTGTCAGATAAGACAAATATTGATAATTACCAGCCATTTAAGCTTATTTCATCAATCGAACTAAGCGGTATTGGGTATTGGATTGTTGGCTCGTTTGTACTCGCTTGGGTAGTTTCGGTCGCAGTCTGGAAATTTGGTCGCTATGAAGAACGTTATTCATCAGGAATCGTAGAGACCGATCACATTCACCAAGAGTTTAAGGTCGAGTAATTCGTATCCGCTCTTGAGCAATAGCTGCACCCAGTAAAACTATCAACGCACCAACTGGTTCGTTCCACGTGATATTTTCATTTAAGAAGATGATCCCGACGACGACTGCAATTAGTGGGGTTAGATAAGTAACGCTGCTGGCAATCGCACTTCCGGCGAGTTCCATAACGCGAAAATTCCACAAGTACGCAAAGCCACTTCCAAAGACTCCAAGCCCAATCATAGATAGCACAGGTGCGAGTCGATAATTATCTTGCGATATTCCATCAAAGAGATAGAACGGCAACAAGGTTATGCTTGCCAGAATTAACTGCGTTGCAACAATAGCCTCGCTCTTTAAACCCAATGGCATAACAAATCGTCGAGTAAATGGAAAAGAGAAGCCATATCCGATTACCGCCGCTAGCAGGATCCCGATTGCCCACCAAGGATTCTCGCCGACGCCTCTCCAAGCTCCGAGAACAACAAGCACACCGGTGAATCCAATGAAAATTCCAATTAACTGAGCACTCTTTGGTTTCTCGGCGCGGTTTACAAGCAAGATGGCGATCAGGGTTGCCAAAGGTGTAACAGCATTGATTATTCCGGCAAAGATTGAGGTAACTTCAGTCTCGGCTAGAGCAAAGAAAACTCCTGGAAAAACATTAAGCAAAAGAGAGACTATCCATATATAGAAAAGTGTCTTTTTATTGCGTGGGAGCTCAATTTTGCGATAGCGAGCAACCGCGTAAAGCGTTATAGCGCCCAAGGTGCAACGAACGAATGCAACTCCAAATGGCGTGAGAAATTCAAGTCCTTCTTTTATAAAAATAAATGAGCAACCCCAAATTAGACCAACGAGAAGGTATGGGGCAAGCCAAGAACCAGACTTCTTCATTGGGAGAGGCTACTAAATAAGAGAGAGAATTAGCGCTTTCTTGGCCGCTTCTTTACGATCACTTACGCTGAGAGCTTGATATATGCGCATTGTTTCGTGACGAATTGTGCTGACACTAAAACCAAGTTCGGTTGCAAGCTCATGATTGGTCTTACCCTCAACCATTCCGCGAAGGATCGCAATTTGGCGGACAGATAAATTATCTGATCCTGTCTCTTCTCTAGTTGCAGCTGAAGGTGCAGGGCGAAGTCCTTCTTGCTTAAGAGAGAGATAGAGCGAGATTGGTACAGCGAAATCCAAAACTAAATCTTCTATCTGTTTCACGTTAGAAATTGGTTTGGAGAATCTAATTATTAAATGCCCTTGGGTTGCTCCACGATGGCGAAGTGGATACATCAAAATCATTTTATCTGCGGACCAGTTATCTGCACTTCCCCTAATAGCTATTTCTGACGCATCATTTTTCCATGTGCGCCATACAGAACCTGGAAAAGTTTTACCTTTTTTGCCATCTTCAAATCCATATTCGCCAATAAATGAAATTGAATCATCAGTATTTAGGATTCCGATACGAGAGCAACATGCGTGTGCTTGCGCTAAGTGGTCAAGAACAAGTGCGCGAGTTATCTCATCTGGGGTTGGATGAAAACTCAACCACTCGATGAACTTTCGTATCTCATTCATGTCTTGAACCCTTTCAGAGCGATATGACATGGATAAGGTAGAGATTACCCCTCTCGTAAGCGAGAGTATGAGCGCAACTGACCAGTCAGAACCTGTCTAGTCAAGGCTGGTCACCAATGGTGAGGAGTGAGTAAGAATTACACCAAGGTGAGCTCTTTTACTTTAGGAGGAACACCTCAGCGAACTGGTCCGGAACTGAACTGATATCACCAGTGTAAAACCTGATTTTTGATTGATCTGAAATTTTCCAATCGAAATCAAGCGAAAGCAAGGTGCGCAAGAAAACCTTAGCTTCAATCTCTGCCACATGATTGCCTAAGCAAGTATGTGGTCCAAATCCAAAACTAAGATGTGGGTTCTTTTCGCGGCGCAGATTCATTGCATATGGATTTTCAAAAACAGTTTCATCAAAATTGCCAGAAATAAAACTAATGCTTACATAACGATCAATTGGTAAATCCTGGTTGCTGCTTTCAGGCGTTGTTGTTCTCGCCATTGCAGGAAGCGGAGTGAGAAAACGTAAGAACTCTTGGATTGCGTCATTAATTAGCTCCGGCTCTTCTCGTAACATGGCTAGATCTTTCGGGTTCTCCCCCAAGTACCAAATCATTCCAGTCAGTAATTTAACAACCGTATCTCTGCCACCGGCTAGTAGAACTCCAGCAATTCCTCGAAACTCAGATTGCGAAATTACTTTTCCATCTATTTCCAAGACAGCTATTTCAGACCAGATATCTTCTTCTGGATTTGAGATGGCTTCTTCGTAAATTCGATCAAGGTATCCATGTAGAACATCACCATTTCGTGTGGGGCCGCCAGCAGTCCACACATCAGGCCCCCAAGAAATCCATTCTGCAACATCTTGTGGTCGTCGATATAGGACTCCAAGGTTTTTCATCACTAATGGAAGAGCGAGCTCGGTGACAACTTCCACACCAGAAGCAAAGAAATTTGTCACTAATACGTGCGCAATATTCTCTAATTCTGGGATGTGTCTTTCTATTGCTGGCTTTACAAAATACGGCGAGAGCGCTGTCCGATAAAGGTGATGTCTTGGAGGATCGACTTCAAGCGGAAGCTGTCGATAGTCTCGAACGTCGGCATCACCTTGTAAATCGGATGAATACGTAGAGGTGTCACGAAGTGCTTCGCGCACTGCTTTATGCCCTGAAATGCCCTTAGTTATGGGTACTTTTACTACGGCCATGTATCAACGCTAATTAGATGGCAGAGGTGAGTCAAGCAATAGTAGCGAAGAGCAATTTACCCTTCTGAATAAATAATTCCGCACTGGTTTTTGGCTTTTGGAATCAACTTGCTACATGCATTGGTCAATGCCGGATATGTTGGTTTTGTAATAACCAATTTAAGTTTCGGGGCGGCTTTCTTTAGAGCAAGTTTGATCGCTACAGCTCTCTTGGATGCAAGGGAGGAAGTCTTCTCTGCCTTTGACGTACCGATAAACCCAATGATCTTAATTGTGCCCTTTAACTTTACGGCGCTCTTCTTAATCACAGCAAGTTGGCCTGGCGTGATTACTGAACTGTTGGTTGCGAAAGTAATTGCCAAGTGGAATTTTGGTTTCGGCGTTGGCGTAGGTGATGCACTCGGAGTTGGAGTAGGTGTTGGAGTAGGTGAAGCACTCGGAGTTGGAGTTGGCGTCACCGATGGAGTTGGAGTAGGTGTTGGCGTCACCGATGGAGTAGGTGTTGGAGTAGGTGTTGGCGTCACCGATGGAGTTGGTGCCGGTGGTGGAGGCTCACTTGGAGGTGGATTCACAACCGGTGCAGCTGCAATTCTAAATTCAACAGTAGTTGTTGCAGTCTCATTCAAACTGTTGGTGACTATAAATGTGGTTGTTCGATTTCCAGATGCACTTGGTGTGCCACTAACTCGACCGGCTGTGCTCACGCTGAGTCCGGTAGGAAGAGTTGAGGATGCAACAGTTGCACTTTGGGATTCATTGCCAGCAATTGTCAGGTTAAATGCATTAATTGCGGTTCCGGCGGTGCCAGTTACAGGTTGAGTTGGACCTGAAATTGATAACGGAGTTGGTTCTGGATCAGTGTTTCCATCAATTACGATAAATGATGCTGTACTGCTTGCATCGTTCGGATTCGCAAAGCTATCAATTACAGAACCCGCGGCGATTGAGAATTCAAACTGGCCCACCGTTGCTGAGGCGGGAACTGCACGGACGAAGAAGGTTTGAGATCCATCTTCATTTATGACGCCGTCACTCAGGCTTGAGAGGACCCATCCTGTGCTCGTGCCCCCGATAGTGATATCAGTAAGCGAGAATCCAGTCACGCTTCGTGAGAAAGTCACAGTAAATCCGATTTCAGAAGTTCGAGAAACGGTCGATACGGGTGAAAAGAATTCAATGGTTGGTGCTGTCGTCTGAATCGTCGAAGTGGTAATCGATTCGATACTACTTACAACAGAGCCAAATTCATTTAATGCGTAAGCTTTGTAGTAATAAACGGTCTCTGGATTCAATGAAGCCGATAAAGTCTTAGTAAGTGAAACTTCCTCATTGGCTGAGACAGGATCCGAATTGCTACTAACATCTTCATATTGTGATGACAAATCCGCCACCGTACTTAATCGGAAGCCTGAATACGTCAGAGATCCATTTGGGTTTACGCTCAAACTTAGAGAAAGCGTTAGTCCGGAGAGTGTTGGCGTGTTTAGCCGTACTGTCGGAGCCCTACCAGTACGGAAGGATCTAATTTCTGAAATATTTGTTCCATTTTCATTTGCAGCGACTAAAGCGTAGTAATAAGTCTGACCAAAAGAGAGCCCAGATATATTCGCGGTGACTCCTTCATCGGCGGTTGAACTCAGAGTTAACGGCCAAGTTGGTGCTATGACATAATTTTGAAGATTTGAATCTAATGAGTATCTAAATTCAATTTGTGTCGTGGGGATGCCGAATGCATTAACAAAGCCACTCAGTTGCGCCGTTGACCCTGAGGAAGGAGTGAAATTGACAAGAACTGAAGGCGCTGGACGTGTGGTAAAGGAAAAAATTCTCGATTCGACTGTACCTGCTTCATTTGTTGCAACTAACTTGTAATAATAAGTGGTCGCAATATTCAGATTACTCAAACCAGAACTAACTGAAGCATAATCATCTTCCATAGCACTTTCCATAGTTACATCGTCCAGTGAATACGGAATCACATCTGTAGCTAGAGATGGATCGGTTGAGACTAAGAAGTTTATATTTGTAGCGCTACCGCCCGCTGGATTGATTTGAGCATTAAGAGTTGCTGAATTTTCACCTAGATTGGTGATATCTCGAACTTTGATGCCTAGGTTGCCGACGGGAGTGAAAGTGGAAATATTACTTGTTACTGTTCCCGTGGCATTTGTAGCTATAACACGGTAATAGTACCTAGTGCCACGTACGAGATCAGTTAGCGATTTAGAGACAGGAACATTTGTAAAGCCATCTATTGGGCTTTGATCCGCTGAAACAATCGTCGTTGATCCAGATAAATC
>WLNN01000006.1 GCA_009699765.1 Actinomycetota bacterium | reverse complement strand
GGTCCGCAATTCACGCCATATGGTTTTCTCTTTAAGAATTTCATTAAGCCTCGTCTTGCTCAGCCAGGTCCAACTGAGGATGTGCGTCCTCCAAAGTTCGCGCAATCAGTGGGATTTGTCTTCGCACTCGTCGGGTCTGTTGCAGCATTTACTGGTGCAGACTTGATCTTCACAATTGCAACTGGCTTTGCACTAGGCGCTGCTTTTCTAAATGCTGCTTTTAATTACTGCCTTGGATGCGAGATGTACTTATTACTTGTCCGTTTAACCAATAAATAACAATTACTTTCAAATAACTAAGGAGAAAACATGTCACGCGAAACATCACTAGTCTCGGCTGATTGGGTAGCTGAAAACATCAATAACCCACAGGTAGTTATCGTTGAGGTCGACGAAGACACTACTTTGTACGCACAAGGTCATATCGAAAATGCCGCTACTTTTAACTGGCGCGAAGATCTACAACACGGGCTTCGTCGCGACGTTATTTCAAAAGAAGGTTTTGAAGCACTACTTTCAAAGACCGGTATTGCTAACGACACAACCGTCGTTCTATACGGTGGCAATAACAATTGGTTTGCAACATATGCATATTGGTACTTCAAGCTCTACGGCCACCAAGATGTACGTCTCCTTGACGGTGGACGTAAGCGCTGGGAACTTGATGCTCGTCCATTGGTAACAACATCACCTTCACGAACAGCGACTCGCTACGTGGCAAAAGATCAGGATCACTCACTTCGAGCATTCCGCGATGAAGTTATTGCAGCTATTGGCGTAAAGAACATCGTTGATGTTCGCTCACCTGCTGAATTCTCTGGCGAGCTCGCAGCGCCGGCTCATTTGCCGCAAGAAGGCGGACAGGTAAAGGGTCACGTACCAAGTGCAAAGAATATTCCATGGTCAAAGGCTGCAAATGAAGATGGAACATTTAAGTCACAAGATGAGTTGAAGGACATTTACACATCTGCTGGTGTTGATCTTGCAAAGGACACAATCGCGTATTGCCGAATTGGTGAGCGCTCTGCATTCTCATGGTTTGTTCTCCACGAACTTCTCGAGGTAACAAATGTTAAGAACTACGACGGTTCATGGACCGAATATGGATCACTCGTTGGTGTTCCTGTAGAAATCGGCGCTTAACAATCCAATTAATTTGAATTCCCGAAAGGAAATCAAGATATGAAAACTTGCGGTGCACGCCCAGGCGGCCCATCACTCGATGGCATAGATCTAACTAAGCAAACGGTCATACAAGGACTCATTCTCCGGGACGGGATTGATGACTCAGTACCCAATGGTGCGGCGGTTGCTAACGGACATGTGCGATTGCTTGATTCGTCCGGGGAGTTCACTGCGGAAGTTCCGACAAATAACGAAGGTCAATTTCGTTTCTTCGCAGCCCCTGGTTCTTGGACTCTTGTAGTTCAAGCACCGGGTGCTCGCGCGGAGAAGAAAATTGTTGCATCACAAGGCAAAGCAACAGATTTGGTAATTCACATCTAACGAATTCGCGATTTCGAAAGTAGAGTAGAGACATGGCAGAACAGCACGAGCTTCACGAAAAAGGTCTTCGCCTCACACCACAGCGCGAACTCGTACTCCAAGCTGTCCGCGAACTCGGGCACTCAACACCGGAAGAAATTGCCGAGAAAGTGCGCCAGTCACACCCTGGAATCAATCTTTCAACTGTCTATCGCAATTTAGAAACTCTTGAAAATGTTGGGCTAGTTCAGCACACCCACCTTGGCCATGGTGGTGCTACGTATCACGCAGCAGAAGAACTTACGCACCTCCACCTCGTCTGTGGTGATTGTGGCTCAGTTGGCGATGCGCCGATCGATGTTGCCGCTAACTTTGTACAGAATCTCAGTGATGATTACGGCTTCCGTACAGATGTCACACACTTTGCGATATACGGAACCTGTGCAGCCTGCGTAAAATAAGGGCATGACAGCAGTCCGCGTTGAAGATGGTCCTGATCGCGGAGCAATCTGGCACTTTGGTCAGCCAGCTCAAGAACAACGTGCACTTGCCGAAGGAAAAGCCTGGGCAGATTTATCCCACCTTTCAATAATCGCAGTAACTGGCGATGACCGCGCAAAGTGGTTGCACGATTTAACAACACAACACTTACTCGATATTTCTGCCGGTACTTGGTTGCCGGCAATGGTTTTAGATCCCAACGGCCGCGTCGAATACCAATTCACTTTAGTCGATGATGGCACCACAACATTCTTAGTTATTGATTCCGCATATGCAGAGGGCTTGCTTAACTATTTATTGAAGATGCGCTTTATGTTGCGCGTAGATGCACGCGATGCCTCGGCAGAATTCTCTGTTCTTCGCGCACCTGGAGTTGCAACAGATATTGGCGGACCTTATGCACTTGTTCCACGCGCAGAGCTTGATGCAATGAAAACTGTCTTTAACGAAACCGCACGTGAAGTCGGAACATGGGCACTCGATGCAGAGCGAGTGGCGGCTGGTCGCCCTCGACATGGAATCGATACCGATCACAAGGCGATTCCTAATGAACTAGGCGTACTTAACAAAGATGTTCATATGAATAAAGGTTGTTATCGCGGGCAAGAAACTGTTGCGAAGATTTTTAATTTAGGTGCCCCACCACGCCGCCTCGTAATGCTTCACCTCGATGGTTCTGCAGTTGTATTTCCAGAACCCGGCACACCAGTTGAACTCAACGGAGCGCAGGTAGGTTTTCTCGGAACAGTTGCACGTCATCACGAACTCGGACCAATCGCTCTTGCGCTGGTAAAGCGATCAACCCCAACAGATGCCACTTTGACAGTTGCCGGTATCTCAGCATCACAAGAAGTGATTGTTAAGGGCACGCGATGAAGTTCATAGGCCAGTTATTTTTGGTTTCACTCGCCTGCCTCGCCATTATGTGGGCTGTTCGCAAGATCTAACCCTTAACATTGACCCATGGAGCTTCTCACTACTGCGTTACTTGGGTTTGTCTCAATCGCACTTGGCGTAGGGCTTCTCATCTATGGAATTCGCGGACGTCGCCAGTCACAGGCACGTGATGCACGCACATATAAAAGGGGCAGAATCTAAATGGCTTTCGTAATACCAGAGGGACTTCATCCAGATTTGTATCCTGTCGCGTGGATGGTGGGCAAATGGGGCGGCAAGGGCATGGGCGAATGGCCTGGTGCAGAAAAATTTGAGTTCGTGCAAGAAGTAACTTTTCGCCACGATGGTCGCCCATTTCTTGAGTACTCATCAAAAACAACAATTGTTGATTCAGAGAACAACTTCGTTAGACCTGGGGCGTCAGAGACTGGTTATTGGCGCATCAAGCCAAATAAAGTCGTTGAGTTAGTTCTTGCTCATAGCACAGGAATATCTGAAGGATGGCTCGGCAAAATTAATGATGATCGCCCAGCAATCCAATTAGCTTTAGATCACGCATATATTGCGCCTACAGCTAAAGGTGTGACAGATGGCGCTCGCCTCTATGGATTAGTGCATGGACAACTTTTCACATCGTATGACATGGCCGCAATGGGTAAAGAACTTCAAGCCCATATTTGGTCATCACTCGAGCGTCAGTCGGAGGGCTAAATGAAAGATGTAGTTCTTGCTGAGTATGTTCGAAGCGGAGTAGTCGAATCACAGCACCGTGGTTTTCTCATTGCACTTAATGCTGATGGCTCAACCAATCTAGAACTCGGTGATAGTGCGCAATTAATTTTTCCTCGCTCAACTATTAAATCGATTCAAGCTTCTGCAATGGTACGTAATGGTTTGCAACTAGAACCGCGCCTTTTAGCACTCGGTGCATCAAGTCATTCTGGATCACCAGAACATTTAGCGGCCGTTCGCGAGATACTTGGCAGTGTTGGACTTGATGATTCAGCGCTGCAATGCATGCTTGATAGGCCATTAGGCGAGGCAGAGCGTCGAGCATTTGGTGATCAACCTGCAAGTCGCATTGCAATGAATTGCTCTGGAAAGCATGCCGCAATGCTCGCAACATGTGTGAAGAATGGTTGGTCCATCGAAAATTACTTAGATCACAACCACCCACTACAAGTTGCCTGTCGTGAAGAACTTGAGAATCTTGCAGGAGAGAAAATCACCCTCACAAGTACTGATGGATGTGGTGCACCGCTATTTCTAATATCTGTTGCGGGCCTTGCTCGCGCAATTCGTGCAATTACACTCTCTAAGGATCGTATTCACAGCGCCGTCCTAGATGCTTGTCGCACATTTCCCGAAATGGTTGCTGGAAAAGATCGATTGACAACCGTGATGATGCAAGAAGTGCCAGGGCTGTATATGAAAGATGGCGCAGAGGCGGTGGAAATTGCATCAATGCCTGATGGTCGTACCTTGGTTTTTAAAGTCAGCGATGGCTCATTACGCCCATTCAGAGTGCTCGTGCATGCAGGGCTTAAACGCTTAGGAATTGAAAGTAAGTATGAAACCGAGCCGGTACTTGGTGGTGGAAAAGTAATCGGCGAGATTCGCGCTACCTTCTAATTTTTTCATACTGATAGAGCCAAATAATTAAAAGCCCCGTACCCTTATGGGGTGAATCGTCGCGTCGCCACATTGATGGTGCATACATCCCCGCTTGATCAAGCGGGTACTGGTGATGCCGGTGGTATGAACATTTATGTTTGCGAATCCGCAAATCAGATGGCAGCACAAGGAATCAAAGTAGATATTTTCACTCGTCGCGCGAATAACGATCATCCAGATATTGTCGATCTCGGAAATGGTGTCAGGGTTATTCACCTAAACGTTGGTCCAGTTGATGGCGTAACAAAGGAACAGCTCCCAAAGTTAATTCCAGAACTTTCGCAGGCTTTCAAAATTGCACTCACATCTGGTGATAAATACGATGTAATTCACTCGCACTATTGGATTTCTGGAAAAGTAGCGATGCCAGTTGCTGATGATTTGAACATTCCTTTGGTGCATACGATGCACACGATGGCGCGGGTGAAGAATCTAAGCCTTGCTGAAGGCGAAACACCTGAACCAATGATTCGAGTTCAAGGTGAAGCTCAAGTTGTCGCAGCTGCAGATGCATTAATTGCCAATACAGATGCAGAAGCTGCAAGTTTGGTATCTCTTTATGAGGCTTGTCCAGATAACGTCTCTGTCGTAAGCCCTGGAGTTAATCTCTCGATGTTCACTGTCGGTTCGGGCAAAGCTGCATCCCGCAAGAATTTAGATTTTCCTGCGGACGCACTGCTCATTACTTTTGTTGGTCGCATTCAGCCACATAAAGGTCCAGAAATATTGATTCGCTCAATCGCGGAAATGGTTTCACACTCCCCTGCACTGCGTCCAAAATTGCAGACTCTTATCGTCGGTGGGGCATCTGGAGCAAATGGATCTGAAGTTGATCGAATGAAAGAACTCGTGCAATGGTTAGGCATCAGCGATGTGGTGCACTTTGCGCCTCCTGTTGGCCGCGAGGGCTTGGCTGACTACTACCGCGCCTCAGATTTAGTCTGCGTCCCAAGTTATTCAGAGAGCTTTGGATTAGTTGCACTTGAGGCTCAAGCATGCGGCACACCTGTTGTAGCGAGTGCTGTAGGCGGACTTCGCACAGCCGTTGCAGATGGAATTTCTGGTGTTTTAGTTGATGGCCATGATCCACGCGCATGGTCTTCGGTCCTGGCACGCTTGCTACAAGAACCACAGCGCCGAGTCCTGTTATCGATGGGTGCAATCGAACACGCCTCACACTTCGGTTGGGATGCCACATCACGTGGAACTCTTGATATCTATGATCAAGTTTTAACAGCACGAGCGACACAGAAGAAGAACATCAGCTAAATGTCTGAAGTTGCTGTAATTATTGAAGAATTCTTAACGGCATCAAAGATTGATTTTGAAGCGCAGAAGAATACTTTTCTCATTACCCTCCCTGGCGAAAAGAAGTTACAGACGCACTGCGCATTAGTAATCGGAGACCACTCGTTAAGTATTAATGCGTTTGTTATCCGCAAACCTGATGAAAATGAATCAGGTGTTCATCATTGGTGCATGAGCAAGAACGCGTCTATGTATGGATTGGCTTTTGCAATCAATACCTTGGGCGATATTTATCTTGTCGGGCGACTACCACTGGATGCAGTAAATGCTAAAGAACTAGATCGTATATTGGGTACAGTATTGCAATACTCAGATGCCTCATTTAATCCTCTTCTTGAATTAGGTTTTGCCAATGCAATTCGGCGCGAATGGGCATGGAGAGTCACTCGAGGAGAATCATTGGGCAATTTAGAGGCTTTCTCGCACTTAATTTAAAAAATATCAATAAACATGGCAAGATGTGCACATGTCGAATTACAAACTCATCTTGCTACGCCACGGCGAATCCGAATGGAATGCTAAAAACCTTTTCACTGGTTGGGTCGATGTTCGACTTTCAGCTGCTGGTGAAGCAGAGGCGAAAAAAGGTGGAGTTCTCCTTGCAGAGCGCAATCTCTTGCCTGATGTAGTTCACACTTCTTTATTGCGTCGCGCTATTCATACCTCACAATTGGCGCTGGATTCTTGTGATCGTCACTGGATTCCAGTAAAGCGTTCGTGGCGCCTGAATGAGCGTCACTACGGAGCGCTCCAAGGTAAGGATAAAGCGCAGACTTTGGCCGAGTACGGTGAGGAGCAATTTATGTTGTGGCGTCGCTCTTATGACACCCCGCCCCCAGTAATCGTCGCTGGCTCGGAATTTTCACAGGACCAAGACCCACGGTATGCAGATCTTGGTGCAGATCTACCTCTTACAGAATGCCTCAAAGATGTTGTTAATCGCATGATTCCTTACTGGGAAGAGTCAATTATTCCAGACCTTAAATCCGGTAAGACTGTTCTTGTCACGGCGCATGGAAATTCTCTACGTGCACTTGTGAAGCACCTTGATGGAATTAGTGATGAAGATATTGCTGGGCTTAACATCCCAACAGGAATTCCGCTGTATTACCAACTCGATTCTAATTTTGCACCACTTACAAAAGGTGGCGAGTATTTAGATCCAACTGCAGCAGCGGATGCAATTAAGGCAGTTGCAAATCAGGGTAAGAAGTAGTTAAAGACTTTTTTGGTAGTTTAAAAAGAATGCCTTACGACTGCTTCTCTGCGTATTCGCCAGTAACTAAGAAGTAAACGCGACGAGACACAGAGACAGCATGGTCTGCGCAACGCTCGTAATAACGACCGAGCAAAGTCATATCAATTGCAGTTTCAATACCATGTGACCATGAATCGTCAAGAAGTACTTCAAAAAGCTTGCGGTGCAGGCGGTCCATCTCGTCATCATCGCGCTCTACCTCAAGAGCAACTTCAATATCACGGCTCTGCAATAGGCCAGTTACCTTAGTAATTAGCGCTACTGCGCAATCGCCCATCGCCTGAATAGTAGATGTGAGTTCTGCTGGCACGGCTGTATTTGGGTAACGCATGCGTGCGATACGAGCGGCATGGTGTGCAAAATCGCCCATGCGCTCGAAGTCAGCACTCATGCGAAGTGAGGTAACGAGATTACGAAGATCGCTCGCAACAGGTTGTTGGCGAGCCATAACCTCTAAAGTCTTATTATCGAGTTCGTGCTGAATAGCGTCGACTCGGTCGTCATCTGCGATTACTTCTTCGGCAAGTTCAAGATTGGCTGTGAGCAACGCTGTAGTAGCACGCCCCATGGCTCCAGCTACAAGCGTGGACATTTCCACCAGAGTCTGGTTGATCGAATCTAGGTCTTCGTGGAAGGCGTCGCGCATGTGCTAAGAATATTGGCTCATGCGAGAAAAGCATATTTATATAGATGAACACGCTCTAACGTAGGCGTGAATAATGGGTTAATCAGCCCAGATTGAGAATTTTTAAAGGTTTGCCTTGGTCTATAACGCGTACGATTATGTACATGGTGAGGGCTCTACGGCGTAAGAAAAATATCGCCGAATATGAACTCGATTTTGCTACCCCCGAAGTTCAAGAAATTTTAGGCTCCCTAGATTTTGCAAGTGTAATTTTTAGCGCAGGCGATCGAATTGAATATTACTCAAGCTCTGCAATTACTCTCGGGGTAATTCGCGAAGAGAAGTTAGTCGCCACATCGGTACTAAATCTAGTTCGCAAAGCACGTAGAACCGGATTGCCTCAGAGCGGTCACATTGAAGTGCCGCGCGGACCAATTGGTGAAGGAACGCGAAAGTTATTTGCGAAGGTAACATTTTTCGCAAATCATGATGCGACATTTGCAGTTTTTACTGACGAGAGCGAAGCCGAACGCGTGGATGCTGTACGCCGCGATTTTGTTGCCAATATTTCACATGAGTTAAAGACACCAATTAGTGCGCTACGCACCCTGAGTGAAGCAGTGACAGTTGCTTCCGAAGATCCACAAGTAAATAAGTTCGCATTCATGATTGAAAGTCAGGTAGAACGACTCTCTACTCTGGTTCAGGAAATTATTGATTTGTCTCGTTTGCAAGATACAGATCCACTTTTGGATGCGCTCCATGTGGATATTGATGAAGCGGTAGATGAGGCCATCGATCAATGCCAAGTATTGGCCGGTACGCGCGAGATTGACATCATCCGTGGCCCCCTAGTTAAAGTGAGCGTCGTAGGCGATCGCACACACCTCATCATGGCTTTTCATAACTTAATTGAAAACGCGATTAATTACAGTCCAGATAAAACCCGCGTGGCTGTTAACACAATTGCAACAGATAAAATTGTAGAAATCGTTGTGATTGACCAAGGCGTTGGCATTTCTGATTCAGACCAAGCTCGCATATTTGAACGTTTTTATCGTGTAGACCCTGCGCGATCCCGTGAAACTGGCGGAACTGGGCTCGGCCTTTCAATAGTTAAACATGTAATCGGAAATCATGGTGGAGATATTTCACTGTGGAGTTCGACTGGCATTGGCAGTACGTTCACAATCAGACTCCCGATTGCGGATGATTCCTTAGATGATGGAGATCAGTAATGTCACGAATCCTCGTAGTTGAAGATGAAGAGACTCTCTCAGAGGCAATTGCCTTCTTATTGAGTAAAGAAGGCTTCGAGGTCTCAGTAGCGGTAACTGGCCCTGATGCGATTGCGCAATTCGATAAGAATGGTGCAGACCTCATACTTCTAGATTTGATGTTGCCCGGTCTTTCAGGAACTGAAGTTTGTCGTCAGATACGGACAAAATCAGCGGTCCCAATCATCATGCTTACAGCTAAAGATTCTGAGATTGATAAAGTGGTGGGTCTTGAACTTGGTGCAGATGACTATGTAACGAAGCCATACTCATCACGAGAACTTATTGCACGCATTAGGGCAGTGCTTCGAAGAGGCGAATTTGTTGATGGTGCAGATGACGGTGCCTCAATCGAAGTTGGTCCTGTGCGTATGGATACTGATCGCCACATTATTAGCGTCAACGGTGAGCAAATCCCATTGCCCTTAAAGGAGTTTGAACTTCTTGAATTCTTAATGCGCAATGCAGGCAGAGTTCTAACTCGTATGCAGTTAATTGACCGCGTATGGGGAAGTGATTATGTGGGAGATACAAAAACCCTCGACGTTCACATCAAACGCTTACGTGCAAAAATTGAGACCGATCCTGCCAACCCAGAATTTATCCAGACCGTGCGCGGTATGGGATATAAAATGGAGCGCAACTAGTACGTTTTTTGCCTTCCCTCTATAAATCTGAGAAATTCCTGAGTACTCTCGCCATGTGAATCCCACTGTAGCGATTTCCATTAAGGGCCTGACGCGCTCTTTCGGTGAGGTGCGTGCAGTTGCTGGAATCGATTTAGAAATTTTAGATGGTGAATTTCTCACCATGTTAGGGCCTTCAGGTTCAGGTAAAACGACTGTTCTACGCATGATTGCAGGTTTTGAAAAACCTGATGCTGGAACAATTTATTTAGGCAATAAAGATGTCGCACAACTTCCTCCATATGATCGTGATGTCAATACTGTTTTCCAGGACTATGCCTTATTTCCGCACATGGATGTAATTACCAACATCGAATACGGATTACGCGTTAAAGGTGTTGATAAGAGCGAACGGCACAACAGAGCGCTTGAAGCGCTTAAACAAGTTCGATTAGAGGGTTATGAAAATCGTAAACCTTCTCAGCTATCAGGTGGCCAACGACAACGAGTAGCACTTGCAAGAGCACTCGTTAATCGTCCAGCTGTTCTTTTACTTGATGAACCATTAGGCGCACTTGATCTCAAATTACGAGAGCATATGCAGCTAGAGCTTAAAGAGTTACAACGCGAAGTCGGAATCACTTTTATTTTTGTCACTCACGATCAAGAGGAAGCCCTGACAATGAGTGATCGCATTGCGGTCTTCAACCATGGTCGTATTGAACAATTAGGAACCCCACGAGAGATTTATGAAAATCCACAGAGCGCATTTGTCTCCGAATTCGTCGGCCAAACAAATAAATTAACGCTAGATGGAGTTCGCATAAATATTCGCCCAGAACACATCCAGCTAACAAAGAGTCCGACACCTTCCGGCCGTGCAATTGCAGGCACTGTGACAGATTTGATATTTATTGGTTCAACTACTCGCTATCGCTTTAAAGGTCATGATGGAACCTCTCTAATTTCAACAAATCCTGACGGCCTGCTTAGCGTTGGGGATTCAGCAACAGCTCAGTGGAGCAAAGAGAAAGAATTCCTCGTCCAGTAATGGGCGGGGTTTTGTACATCCAACATCTGGATGTGCATCCTTGTTATGGAGGCAGTGATGCAAAAGAAGCGTCTATTTTCTTCGCTTGTTATAGCTAGTGCTGCCGCGCTTGTTCTTTCGAGTTGCGGCTCCAGCAATAGTGCAAGTAATGAACCACCTAAATTAGAAGCCATGAAGTCACTTGGTGCCGGTGAAGGCGCTGTAAATATTGTGGCATGGGCTGGATATGTAGAAAACGGGTCAACTGATCCAAATGTTGACTGGGTAACAGGTTTTGAAAAGGAAACTGGTTGCAAAGTTAATGTAAAGAACGGCGCAACATCTGATGACATGGTCGCTCTAATGAAGACCGGTGAATACGATGTTGTATCGGCATCTGGTGATGCATCACTTCGCTTGATTTATGGTGGAGATGTTGCTCCTGTAAATACCGACCTAATGACAAATTACGCCGATGTATTTGATAACTTGAAGAATCAGCCTTGGAACTCAGTAAATGGAGTTTCATATGGCGTTCCTCATGGTCGCGGTGCAAATCTTTTGGCATACCGCACAGACATTGTGAAGCCAGCACCAACATCATGGGGTTCTGTCTTTGATGTGAATTCACCATATAAGGGCAAAATCACTGCTTACGACTCTGCAATCTACATTGCAGATGCTGCTCTTTATTTGATGAATACTCAGCCAGACCTTGGCATCAAGTATCCATATGCACTTGATCAAAAGCAGTTTGATGCTGCAGTAGCGCTCATTGAGGCTCAGAAGCCATTGATCGGCGAATACTGGGGCGATTACCTAAAGCATGTTGCTTCACTGAAGTCTGGTGGAACAGTTCTCGGAACCACATGGCAGGTAAATATCAACCTCGCAAAGGGTGAAGGAACAAAGGTAGAAGGAATCAAGCCAGCTGAAGGTTCAACAGGCTGGTCTGACACCTGGATGATCAGCAGCAAGGCAAAGCATCCAAATTGTGCATATCTCTGGATGGACCACATCATCTCTCCACAAGCTAATGCTGGTGTTGCAGAGTGGTTCGGAGAAGCGCCATCAAATGCTAAGTCATGCGATCTAACAGCTGATAAGAATCACTGCACAACTTTCCATGCATCAGATGATGCATATTGGTCAGATGTGTACTACTGGAATACACCAACAGAGGCTTGCCTTGATGGTCGCACTGATGTGAAGTGCATTCCTTATTCAGAATGGGTGAAGTCCTGGTCTAGTTTAAGAAATTCATAAACTAGCAAACCGGTAAAACCCGTATTAACCAGTAAGAAGAGAGGCTAGGTAGATGTTGCAAAAGATTTCTAATGCAATGCATAAGAATTCGCGACTTCGCCTAGCCTCTCTACTTGCTGCCCCACTGTTATGGCTAGTAGTTGCTTACCTAGGTGCTCTTACTGCCTTATTTGTTACAGCTTTCTACACAATAGATAGCTTCACTGGAAATGTTATTCAGCAATTTAATTTAGGTAATTTTCAAGATGTTCTAACGGACATTGCCTATCGAAATGTGGTCCTGCGAACTCTCGGCATCGCAACATTGGTAACGTTAATCTGCGCTGTTTTCGCGATTCCTATGGCTTTTTATATGGCAAAACTTGCAAAGCCAAAGTCACAACGAGTCTTGGTTGCACTTGTGATGACTCCGCTGTGGGCTTCTTATTTAGTAAAAATATATGCATGGCGAACAATGATTGAGCCAGAGACTGGTGTGATTGATTGGCTGCTTGGTCCGATAGGAATCCACTCTCCTGGTTTTGGTGGCCCTGCAATAATTATCGGACTCTCTTACCTCTGGCTTCCGTACATGATCTTGCCGATTTATGCTGGTTTTGAACGGTTACCAAATAACTTACTTGATGCATCGGGAGATCTTGGCGCACGCAATTGGTACACATTTCGGCGAGTGGTTCTGCCAATCATTTTTCCAAGCATTGTTGCCGGGTCTATGTTCACATTTTCTCTAAGTTTAGGTGACTACATCACAGCGCAAATCCTTGGTGGAAAATTACAAATGCTCGGCAATGTTGTTTATCAAAACTTTAGTATCAATCTCCCATTCGCAGCCACGATAGCAATGATTCCAGTTTTAATAATGGGAATCTATTTATGGGTTGTCCGTCGCACAGGTGCATTGGCGAGCATGTAATGACTATCTCCCGAACCGCTCGTCGCATCTTGGCTGCGCTCTTAGGTGTTGGTCTGACTTTCATCTACCTGCCACTTTTTGTGGTGATCACTAATTCTTTTAATGCGAGCAAAACATTTAGTTGGCCACCTTCACACCTCACAACAGAGTGGTGGAGTAAAGCAGCTGTAAATACTGGCGTGCGAGAAGCAATCAAATGGTCGCTCTTAGCCGGTGCATCAGCAACTGTAATTGCATTGCTTTTAGGTACCGCCCTCGCTTTTGCTGTCTCTAGATACAGTTTCTTTGGCCGCGAAACAATCTCACTTTTAGTTGTTCTGCCTATTTCTCTGCCCGGAATCGTCACTGGTATCGCGCTAAATAATGCATTTACCAAGCAACTTGGAATATCAACAGGACTCTTTACTGTAATTGTTGGCCATGCAACATTTTGCATCGTGGTGGTTTATAACAATGCAATCGCCCGTCTTAATCGAATGGGAACAAGTTTGCAGGAGGCCTCTATGGATCTTGGCGCAAATGGGATGACTACTTTTCGCTTAATTACGCTCCCTAACCTGGCGTCGGCGCTATTTGCAGGGGGATTGCTTGCTTTTGGTCTCTCGTTTGATGAAATCGTCGTGACAACTTTTACTGCTGGACCCGGAATTCAAACGCTACCAATTTGGATTTATAACAATCTTTTCCGCCCGAATCAGGCACCAATAGTGAATGTGGTGGCAGCAACGTTAGTTGTGATTTCGATTATTCCGATTTATATCTCACAACGTCTAAGCCAAGATACGACATCCGGCGGACGTTTTTAAAAGAGTTACTTAGCTTCTGTTAATACAGGAGCTGCGCCAGAAGTGATTCCGGCGTAAATATCGCGCTGATCGCGAATAATTGCGCGAACTGTTACTAAGCCCGCACGAGCAAAACCAAGATTTACTTCAACAGTTGAACCTGCGATTGGATTGACACCAGCAAATACTGCTTTCGCATTTGCATTGTCACCTTCAAAATGGATTGGAGCATTAGTCTTGAGATCGGTGAGACCTGTAATTGAAGCACTTGAGCCACCCACAGAAATTCCAAGAAGCTTGTCACTCTCTATGGTGCGGCTAACAATATGACCAACTAAAACTGCTGAGCCGTCTTCTGTAGCGACGAGGAGTAAATTGCTGATTCGGATATCGCTGCCATCTGTATTTACGACAGCTTCTGCGCCATCTGTTACGCGATTAATTAAACGAGTTGCAGCATTTGGACCAGATCCGCTGCATGCTGTCAAAGAAAGTGCGAGTGCAGAAGAAATTGTTGTGATTGCAACTTTTGTCATTAGACGCATGGCACGATTATCTCATGTTCGCAAACCATTTATTGACGCCTCTTTCAGCCCATTTAACTGGGGTTTTCTGATGGCGAGTTCGCTGGTAGAATTGACCCTCAATCCCCAGTAGTACGACTCAGCATTTCGAGAGGCGCTCCATGACATTTAAGGTCGGCGAAACCGTTGTTTATCCTCATCACGGTGCAGCACTTATCGAAGCAATCGAAACCCGCGTTATAAAGGGTGAAGAAAGAACATATCTCGTTCTAAAGGTTGCACAGGGCGATCTCACAGTCCGCGTTCCTGCAGATAATGTTGATCTAGTTGGTGTTCGTGATGTTGTTGATTCAGCAGGCCTTGACCGTGTGTTCAACGTACTTCGTCAGCCTTACACAGAAGAGCCAACAAACTGGTCACGCCGTTACAAGGCTAACCTTGAAAAGCTTGCATCAGGTGATGTTATTAAAGTTGCTGAAGTAGTTCGCGATCTTTATCGCCGCGATCTCGACCGCGGTCTCTCAGCTGGTGAAAAGCGTATGCTCGCCAAGGCGAAGCAGATTCTCGTATCAGAGCTCGCACTTGCAGAGCGCACTGATGAAGAGAAGGCTGCAACTCTCCTTGACGAGGTTCTCGCTTCTTAATCACTTCTCATGATCGCCGCAATAATTGCTGCAGCAGGCAGTGGCGAACGTTTTGGTGCGCCAATTCCAAAGGCGCTTATTCACCTCGGAGATAAAACACTTCTACAACATGCAATTGCAAATCTTGCACCTCTCGTAGATCAAATTATCGTTACTGCTCCAGCCGGATTTGAAAAGCAGATTGCAGAACTGGTTGGCGATGAAATCACCGTTGTAACAGGCGGTTCCACACGCTCTGAATCCGTGAGTCTTGGTTTAGCTGCAGTGGTTGCTGAAACCGAATTTGTCTTGGTCCATGACGCCGCTCGTGCACTCGCAAGTACCGAAATGACATCAAGAGTTATCTCTTCATTGAAAGCTGGAGAAGTCGCAGTAATTCCTGGCCTTCCCGAAGTGAATACTTTGAAGGTAGTAGATGCAGATGGATATGTCCTTGAATCCCCAGAGCGATCATCATTGCGTCAAGTACAGACGCCACAGGGGTTTGCGTACTCAGTTTTAAAAGCTGCACATGCAAATTCGCGCGACGTAACTGATGATGCAGTACTTGTAGCAAACCTTGGCCACAATGTCCTTGTGATCGCAGGTGAAGATTGCGCACTAAAAATTACAAACCCATCAGATCTTGCAATCGCAGCAACATTTTTAGGTAATGCATCATCATTTCGTACGGGTGTTGGAGTCGACGCACACGCATTTGGTGAAGGGCGAGAGTTATGGCTTGCAGGTCTTTTATGGCCCGGCGAAGTTGGTGTTGATGGGCATTCTGATGGCGATGTTGCGGCGCATGCAATTTGTGATGCGCTCTTTGCTGCAACTAGCACCGGAGATTTAGGAAGTAACTTCGGAACATCTCGTCCAGAATATGCTGGCGCAACAGGCACGCAACTGTTGCAAGAAACTCTAAAGATTGTGACCGATGCAGGATATTTAATTTCAAATGTCACAGTTCAGATCATTGGAAATCGTCCGCGCATTGGTGCGCGTAGAGCTGAGGCAATTGCGGCGCTTTCTCATGCGTTAGGCGGAGTTTCGGTATCCATACTTGCGACAACAACAGATGGTATGGGCCTCACTGGCGAAGGCAAGGGCATCGCAGCTATCGCTTCAGCGCTTGTTTTTAAGTAACACAAAGCCTGCCACCCCTGCTCGTGAACTCGCATTGCATCCTGCAGGTTAGAATTGCCCAATGAGTTCGCTAAATTTATACGACACCCAGTCGCGAACCACCTCCCCATTTACCCCCATCAAAGAGGGTGAAGTAGGTATTTATCTCTGCGGTGCAACCGTTCAAGCGCCTCCACATATTGGCCACGTACGCTCTGGCGTAAATTTCGACATCCTGCGCCGTTGGCTAACAAAGAGTGGATTAAACGTTACCTTTATTCGAAACGTCACAGATATCGATGACAAGATTTTGCATAAGGCAGTTCATGAAGAAATGCCTTGGTGGGCGCTTGCAATGAAGTACGAGCGCGCATTTACAGATGCATACGCAGCTCTCAATGTTCTACCTCCAACTTACGAACCTCGCGCGACGGGTCACATCACTCAGATGATTGAGTTGATGCAACTTTTAATTGATCGCGGCATGGCTTATGCGCCCGGTAATGGAGATGTATATCTTGAAGTCCGCAAACTCGAATCGTACTTAACGCTTTCACGACAAAAGCTTGATGATCTACAACCAGCAGCCGATGCTGATGAAACTAATAAAAGAGATGTTCGCGATTTCGCACTTTGGAAAGCAGCAAAGCCAGGAGATCCATCATGGCCAACTCCATGGGGACCAGGTCGCCCAGGTTGGCACCTTGAATGCTCTGCAATGGCACAGGCGTACTTAGGTGAAAGTTTTGATATTCACGGTGGTGGTTTAGATTTGATTTTCCCTCACCACGAAAATGAAATCGCACAATCAGAAGCTGCAGGTTATGGATTTGCTCAACGCTGGATGCACAATGCTTGGGTAACGGCATCAGGTGAGAAAATGTCCAAATCTTTGGGCAATTCACTTCAGGTGCAAGAACTTCTTAAGACGGTCCGCGGAATTGAATTACGTTGGTACTTAGGTTCTGCGCATTACCGTTCGATGCTCGAGTTTTCTCATGAAGCTCTTGCTGAATCTGCAACAGCATTTCGCCGTATTGAGGCTTTCTTGCTCCGTTCAGCCGAAATTCTAGGCAATCAGCCAACGCCATTGCTGGGCAAGGCTTTTATCGATGCGATGAATGATGATTTAGCGGTACCAACTGCTCTCGCATCTATTTCAGAGGCACTTCGGCTTGGAAACTCAGCCATTACATCTGGCGATAAAGCTGTAATTGCTACATCTGCAAATGAAATTCGTGGTGCTCTAGAAGTACTTGGTTGCGATCCGTTCGATCCAGCATTTGCAGCTGGAAATACTGGTGATGATTTAACCGCGGCACTTGATGGCACCATCAAGCTTGCACTTTCTCAACGCGAGGCAGCTCGACTACGTAAAGATTTTGAAAGCTCAGATGCGATTCGTGATGGATTAACTTCTCTCGGAATAGTTATCGAAGATACAGCGCAAGGACCACGATGGTCGATTTCACGTAAGTCTGAAGGAAGTGGTTCATAATGGCTGGAAACTCAAAACCCCGTGGAGCAGTTCGCAAATCTAAGAAAGGGCCACAAGTTGGCTCTGGCGGAAATCGCAAGCGCGGCTTAGAAGGTAAAGGTCCAACACCTAAGGCGGAGGACCGTCCATATCACGCAGCTCATAAAGCAAAGAAGCGTGCAGAGAGTTCTGCTGAAAAGCGTCCTGCAGCAGCGCGCATGCCAAAGTCAGAGATGCCAAAGGGTGAAATAGTCTCTGGTCGTAATGCTGTTCTTGAAGCACTTCGCGAACAAGTTCCATCAACTGAAATAATGGTTGCGCGCGGTGTTGATATCGATGATCGCATTGCAGAATCACTTCAGCTCGCGCTTAATCAAGGACTTCAAATCAAAGAGGTTCACCGTGCTCAGCTAGAAACGATCGCGCCAAATAGCCAGGGAATTATTCTCGGCATTAAACCTTTCCAGTACTCAAGTTATGAAGAAATTTGTGACCGCGCAAAGGGTGCAAAATTAATCGTTGCCCTAGATGGCGTTACCGATCCTCGTAACCTCGGTGCGGTAGTTCGTTCTGCAGCAGCATTTGGCGCTTCTGGAGTCATCATTCCTGAGCGTAGAGCAGCAGCAATTACCGCCTCGGCTTGGAAGAGCTCAGCTGGCGCCGCGGCTCGTCTGCCAATCGCGCAGGTAACAAACTTGGCTCGCACAATTGATGATGCAAAGAAGCGTGGAATGTTTGTAGTTGGCCTCGATGGCGACTCAGATGTTGAGCTGTCAGGAATGAAGGTTGCTACCGAAGATCTTATGATCATTGTTGGATCTGAAGGAAAAGGCCTTGCACGTTTAACACGCGAAAAGTGCGACCTCATCGTTTCAATTCCAATTAGTTCGACAACTGAATCACTCAACGCATCAGTTGCTACATCAATCACATTGTTCTGGATTGATGAGCAACGCCGCAAAGGTTAAAAATGGCATACAACCGATTTATCGTCTGTGGAGACTCGTATAGCGAGGGCATGACCGATGAGGTCATCAATGGAAATTATCGTGGTTGGGCAGATCGCGTAGCTGATGAGATGGCTCTGCATAGCGAAAATTTCACTTATGCTAATTTAGCAATTCGTGGAAAATTAGTAGCCCAAGTAGTTGATATTCAAGTTCCTGAGGCAATTAAATTTGTTACCGGCAAAGATACGTTAATTTCATTTCATGCAGGTGCCAATGACGCACTCCGTCCCGGTTATGACGCAGCCGTAACTATTGCCAAGTATCAGAGCGGAGTTCGCAAACTCGCAGCTTCAGGTGCAACAATTCTTTTATTTACAGTCCTTGAAGATACCGGCAATAAAGGTAAAGGCTCTGATATCTGGAAAGCAAGATTTTCAGAATTTAATAAAGCTGTTTGGGAAATTGGACGTGAAGTCGGAGCAATTGTCTCGGATGCAAATGATTTAGATTTCTTTAAAGATAATCGTTTCTTAGCCTTTGATCGCTTGCATCTCAACGCAGAAGGCCATTGGCGAGTCTCCCACGGAGTTTTAGAGATATTGGGTTATCCATATGATGCAGCATGGAGAATTCCATTACCTCCGGCAGAGAAGACTCCCTGGATAAAGGAGCGTATTACAGGGGTTTTATGGGTATTCGTCTTTGTTATACCTTGGATTTTGCGTCGCCTGCAAGGTAAATCTTCCGGTGATGGACGCAGTGCAAAATATCCCGCGCCCATCTCATGGCCAATTAAATAACTCGAACCGTCCAACTGAAGGTATAAGTACCACCACCGACTATGTATTGAGGCAGCGTATCTGGACCACATGATGCTGTTCCAACACCACGATGTGCGGCATCGATATGTACAACTGCTGTTCCAGACGGCTCTATCTCAACGTTATGAGTTTTATCTGCAAGTTCTTCAGCACGATTCGGTGTTACAGATACTTGACGTGGTTTATCTAAATCAAATCGCACACCATGTCCATCATTACCGGTTAGCTCGAACCAGCGAACGCCGACATGTCCGCCATTTTCTTGTGGGCGAACATACGGTACATATTGCGCAGCAACCGATGAAACCCAACGATGGATGCGACCAATCTTGCGATCTGGATAGGACTCGTGCGGACCTGAACCAAAGTAGGTGTAAGTATCTAGCGCACCGTCAATTTCAAGATTGATTCCAACGCGCGCTAAATCTTCTAACTGTTTAGGAACAACAATTGTTTCCTTGACTGTAAAACCACCCTCGACAGGTGTAATTACTTGACTTTGTTTGATCTTAAATCCAGTGCTGGTCTCCCAAACACTTGTGACTTTGCGAGATTTTGAAGTTTCAGTAATCATGCAATCTATTCGAGTGAGTTCGCGAATTCCGTAGCGCTCCCACTTGGTTGAGATATGACCGATGCGGTCATTATCCGTAGGTGCGCGCCAGAGAGAAAGCTCAGGTGCATAAACACCGTAAGGGACTACAACTTCACCAGATTCATTAACCGATGCTTCAAAGTGTTCATTAGTTGCACCGACTGGAATTGACTCTGCCTTTGATGGAAGTGGAAATTGATTCCAGCCAATTTCACTCGATGCCGGCGCCCATGCGGTGCTGCTCTTCCGTAAAATGGTGAAGGTGATTGAACGTTCGCCTTTGCCATCTGGCGTTAGAAGGGCTGCAGATTTAACTGTAAAACGACCTGTTTTACGCGGTCCCACGGCAGGAAGCTTTACGCGTCCGCCATCTACGACAATGCCATCGCGGGTAATCGCCCAGAGAACATCAAAGCCAGAGATATCGGAGAAGAACTGCTTGTTAAAGATTGTAAATTGCCCAGAAGAGGCTTTTGTTGAAGCGATAATTGCAGGAGCAGCTAAATATTTAAACTCGTGCATTGCAGGCTTTGCAGTGCGATCTGGAAAGACCATGCCATCACAGCAGAAATTTCCATCATGCTTGGTTTCTCCATAATCTCCACCGTAGGCAGAGCGCGTTGTTCCATCCGCCATTAATTGATCAGGACCGTGGTCCCAGAATTCCCAGATAAAGCCACCTTGTAGACCGGGAAGAGATTCAATCGCTTTCCAGTATTCGGCCAATGTTCCATTTGAATTGCCCATTGCGTGGGAGTACTCGCACATAATTAATGGACGATCTTGCTTCCCTGATTTTGCGTAATCAATAATTGCAGCAATTGATGGGTACATAGGGCAGATGACATCGGTGAGTGAATGTCCAAAGCGCCAGTCTCCACGAATTGCACCTTCATAATGCAATGGGCGAGAAGGATCTGCTGCGCGAGCGTAGGCAGCGGCAGCTTCGTGATTGATTCCTTTTCCAGATTCATTACCAAGTGACCACATCACAACTGATGGATGGTGAATATCGCGCTCGACCATACGCCCAACACGTTCGACAAATGCAGCTAAGTAACGAGGGTCATTGCAAATTGAATCGTAAAAAGCATGTGATTCAATATTTGCTTCACCTATAACGTAGAAACCAAGCTCGTCACAGAGATCGAGAAACGCTGCATCGTTTGGATAATGTGAAGTTCGAACAGCATTGAAATTCCAGCGCTTGAGCTCGAGTAAATCCTGTCGCATGTCATCGCGAGTGAGTGCGCGACCGGTAAATCGATTAAAGTCATGGCGATTAACACCATAGAAAATTACCGGTTGTCCATTAACTAAGAAATCTCGACCCTTTACGACGGTACTTCTAAAGCCAATTTTCTGATTTGAAACCTGAACCACATGGCCGTCCGGATCCAATAACTCAATATTAAGCGTGTATAGAACGGGGTTTTCCGCTGACCAAGGCGTGACCTTAGGGATTGTTGTCTCTAGAACTATCCGTCCAGGCGTAGGTGGCTCAACTTTTCGCAGCGCATCTTGAAGTGGCTTTGGCATCCCGCCATTCCAATAAGTTCCAACAAAAAAGTCTTTGCTCGCATGACGAAGTTCTTCTGGCATCTCAGTCCAGATTGGCGCAGAAATTGAATGTATAGAACCACTCATTGAAGCGCTCTTTACCTTAGCAAATTCTTCAACATGAGTGCGTAGCGTGTATCCAGCAGTTGGTTTGTCATTTACAGAACCGATGTAAGCATCAACTTTTAGCGTTCCAGTTGAATTATCTGCCTTCAATTCCGCAGTTGCGTAAAAACGTTCGATAAAAACTTCATTAGTGGCATACAACTTTACTGAACGAGTAATGCCTCCATGCCACCACTGATCTTGATCTTCAATGTAAGTGGCATCAGACCATTTAGTGACATCAATACGAATTGTATTTCGTCCAGCTTTAAGGAATTTTGTAATATCAAACTCTGCAGCTAATCGAGAATCTTTTGTTAGCCCAACAGTTAAACCGTTTACCCAAATAAGAGCAACGGATTCGTATCCTCCGAGGTGAAGAACAACTCGCTTGCCCTGCCATGATCCTGGAATCTCAAAGTCACGTTCGTAAATTCCAGTTGGGTTTTCTTCCGGAACATTTGGGGGAGTGTGATCAAAGGGCATTTGCGTATTTGTGTAGATTGGTTTATCAAAGAAAACGTTGCTCTCAGGTTGCATCGTCCACAGACCAGGTACCGGAATCGAAGACCAACGTTTGCGAACAGAATCAGTTGGCTTACGTAACAATTGAAAACGCCAAGTGCCATCAAGTGAGAGCTTCTCGTAATGCTCAATATTAAGCATTGGTAGCCGATTGATCGCGTTGGTCTCAGGGCTCATCCAGTAGTTAGGCAACATGCTGGAATCTTGCCATGCTTAAGCAAGGAGTGACAGTTGATTCACTCTCCAACCGTAAAAATCGCCTCTTTTTATACGGTGTAAACGCAATTTTTATAATTGGGTTTTAACTGTCATAATTACGCCGTTCAAAAAGCAGTACGCCTCCTTAGCTCAGTGGTAGAGCAGCTCACTTGTAATGAGCAGGTCATCCGTTCAAATCGGATAGGGGGCTCCATTATTTTTAGCGTCAAACTTAGTAGTAGCCAACCGACCCCCTAAGATTTCAGCATT
>WLNN01000059.1 GCA_009699765.1 Actinomycetota bacterium | reverse complement strand
TGGAACTTTCTTATCCATGCGGAATGCACCGGAGTTGTCGACAACAACTGCGCCACGTGATGCAGCAATCGGTGCCCATTCTGCAGAAATCTCATCTGGAACATCGAACATAGCGATATCAATTCCATCGAATGCTTCAGGTGACAAGGCAACAACAGTGAGTTCTTCTCCGCGGCACATCAACTTCTTGCCCGCGCTTCGCGCAGATGCGATCAGACGAATCTCACCATAAACATTTTTACGTGTGCTCAAAATATCGAGCATTACAGTTCCGACTGCGCCAGTTGCGCCAACAACAGCAAGTGATGGAAGGTTCTTCTTTGACTTAGCTTTCTTAGTTGTCATCGTCCTGAACCTCCATATACGACAGCCTCGTTCTGATCTGAATCAAGGCCAAAAGCAGTGTGTGCAGCCTTTGCTGCGCGCTCGAGATCGCTTTCGCGGACGATGACAGAAATGCGAATCTCTGATGTAGAAATCATTTCAATATTTACGCCCGCATCTGCCATTGCTGCAAAGAAGGTAGCTGTAACACCTGGGTGCGAACGCATTCCAGCACCGATTAATGAGAGCTTTCCGATGGTGTCGTCATACTGAAGAGAGGCAAAACCAACCTCACCTTGGATGCGCTGAAGAACAGCGGTTGCTTCAGCACCGTCTGCTTTTGGCAGAGTAAATGAAATATCAGTAAGGCCAGTAGCCGCTGCAGAAACATTCTGAACAATCATGTCGATGTTGAGATCGTTATCAGCGATTGCTTGGAAGATGCGCGCTGCAACACCCGTACGGTCAGGAACGCCGACGATAGTTATCTTCGCCTCTGACTTATCGTGCGCGACGCCAGCGATGATTGCTTGCTCCATGGTGCCTCCTTCTGGGTGGTTTTCAACTACCCATGTTCCTTCTAGTGGTGAGAAAGATGAACGTACGTGAATTGGTAAGTTGTATCGGCGCGCGTATTCGACGCAACGTAAGTGAAGAACTTTCGCTCCTGCTGCTGCAAGTTCGAGCATCTCTTCATATGTAACTGTGTTTAGCTTTCGTGCAGCTGGAACTGCGCGAGGATCTGCAGAGAAGATTCCATCAACATCTGTATAAATCTCGCAGACATCTGCTTCGAGTGCAGCGGCGAGCGCCACGGCAGTTGTATCCGAACCGCCACGACCCAAAGTTGTAATGTCTTTTGTATCCTGCGAAATTCCTTGAAAACCTGCGACGATTGCAATATTTCCAGAATTAATTGCTTCTTGGATTCGTCCAGGTGTCACATCAATAATGCGCGCCTTGCCATGTACAGAGTTAGTAATTACACCGGCTTGTGATCCGGTAAAAGATTGCGCTTCAAAACCAAGATTGTTAATTGCCATTGCAAGAAGCGCCATTGAGATTCGCTCACCGGCGGTAAGCAACATATCGAGTTCGCGTCCTGGCGGGATTGGGCTCACTTGATTTGCAAGATCAATCAATTCATCGGTGGTATCGCCCATTGCCGAGACAACAACAACAACCTGGTTGCCTGCCTTCTTTGTCGCCACAATGCGTGCGGCAACGCGCTTAAGCCCTTCAGCATCAGCTACTGAAGAACCACCATATTTCTGAACGATTAAAGCCATGGGGTAAGTGTGAAGCCCTAATTATCTTCGCGCCAGCCGAATTCAGGATTATCTCAATATATGGAACAGCAAACTATCCATATTGTGAGATGGCAGAGCTTTAAAGGTTAGTTCGACCCTCAAAAGCTCGACCAAGGGTAACTTCATCTGCATATTCGAGATCGCCACCCACAGGCAGGCCTGAGGCCAGGCGCGAGACGCTGATGCCCATCGGCTTAATCAGGCGAGCCAAATATGAAGCTGTCGCTTCGCCTTCATGGTTGGGGTCGGTCGCCAAGATGATTTCAGTGATCCCTGTATCTGAAAGGCGCTGCATTAGTTCGCGGATGCGCAATTGATCTGGACCGATTCCATCGATAGGGCTAATCGCTCCCCCAAGGACGTGATACTTACCGCGGAATTCGCGGGTGCGCTCGATTGCGATCACATCTTTAGATTCTTCAACGACACAAATCTTTGATGGATCGCGACGTGGATCGCGGCAGATACGACATTGCTCTTCTTCGGAAACATTGCCACATTCGGTGCAGAACTTCACACGTTCTTTAACTGTGCGCACCGCTTCAACTAATGAATCAGCAATCTCGGAATCAGCTTGCAAAATATGGAAAGCAATTCGCTGAGCTGACTTTGGTCCGATACCCGGCAAGCGACCAAGTGCATCAATGAGATCTTGAATTGCGCCTTCATACATTCCGCTAGACATTAGTCGTTCTTCGTTTCACTGATGATGGTCGCGCCAAGTTCGGCAGCAAGTAGTGCTGCTCCACTGAGCTGTGCTGCATCTGTTGGAGATTCGGTTGTGCGCTGAGCACGAGCTTCTGGGGTACTCGTCGTGTCAATGCTTGGATCAACCGTAACTTCAATTTTGCGATCAAGGCCAACGATTTCAATAAATGCATCGCGCAAGATTGCATCGGATTCGCTACGGATAAAAGAATCGCGCGCTCCTGCATTAACAATTCCGATGGTGATGATCTTCTCATCAACACCAAGAATCTGAGCACTGGCACTTAAGAGCGACCATGTTAGACGTCGTCGTTTCTTCACATTCTCAATGACTTCAGGCCACATACGGCGCAACCCAGCGACATCAATTGCATCAATCTTCTTTGCAACCGGTGCAGCTGTTGAATCAACAATCTTCTTCTCTTCTTTAGCGGGAGCAGGTGCGCGAACCGCCTCAGCAGTTACCTTTGAAACATAATCAGCTGGATCAACTTCTTTGACCGGTGCCGGTGTTGGTGCTGGTCTTGGAATTGGCGCAGGCGCTGCTGATACAGATGGAGCAATGTTCTCTACTCGCTCGAGGCGTTCGATACGTGCCAGCATCCCCGCCTCACCATTATCGCCAATCGGCAACAAGATTCGCCCGCAGATGAGCTCAAGAATTAAACGTGGGGCAGTCGCACCGCGCATCTGGGTCAAGCCTTCTGATGCGATATCTGCTGCCCGCGACAGTGATGCCTGTCCAATGTTTTGTGCCTGAAGCCGCATGCGCTCGAGTTGGTCATCTGGAAGTTCTCGCAAAATGCTGTTGGCATTTGTTGCTTGCAACGCATCGACAATCATTAAATCGCGCAAGCGTTCTAGTAAATCTTGGGTGAAGCGTCGTGGGTCGTGACCAGATTCGATAACTCGATCAATGGTCTGGAACAAGGTTGATCCATCACGGGCTGCAATTGCATTCATTGCATCATCAAGAAGTGCGCCATCAGTAAATCCAAGTAGCTGCACTGCAATCTCGTAACTGACTCCATCCTTACCCGCACCAGCCAAGAGCTGACCAAGTACAGATAACGCATCTCGGACAGAGCCACCGGATGCGCGTACTACAAGAGGAATTACACCCTTTGCAACTTTTACACCCTCGGCATCACAAACTTTTTCGAGATGTGTAGCAAGTGTTCCAGGTGGAACTAAGCGAAATGGATAGTGGTGAGTACGAGAACGAATTGTTGAAATTAACTTCTCGGGTTCGGTTGTTGCAAAGATAAAAATAACGTGTGCAGGCGGTTCTTCAACAACTTTAAGCAGTGCATTCGCAGCACCCGTTCCAAGCTGATGTGCCTCGTCAATAATATAAATCTTGTACTTACTCTGTACTGGTGCAAAGAATGCTTTGTCGCGAAGATCGCGTGCATCGTCTACTAGACCATGTGTGGCAGCATCAATTTCAATAACGTCAAGTGAACCCGGACCATTTGCAACTAAATCTTTACATGATTGGCATTCACCACATGGAGTGGGTGTTGGGCCTTTTTCGCAATTGAGCGAGCGCGCCATGATTCGCGCAGATGATGTCTTGCCGCATCCACGTGGGCCGCTAAATAGATATGCGTGATGAGTTTTACCGGATTCGAGGGCGTTTGAAAGTGGAACAGTGACATGTTCTTGTCCGATGACATCTGCAAATACAGAGGGACGATACTTTCGATAGAGAGCTAAGCTCATTTTCTTACCCTTCGATTGCTCGAACTCAACTCACTTCTAGTTGGAACGAGGATCATGTGTGACTTACTTTTGCCTGACTACTTTTACCTGACCTACATTAGTAAGGGATCTCCGGCGCACCCACCAGAACACTCCTACCCTTGCTGTATTCCTACCCTGGGGGAGTTCGGAGCGACTGCCGTCGCACCGGAGATCTGAGCCTAATCTTATGTGTCAGAACTGACTTCGCCCACCGCTACCCTTAGCCAGTCCGACCCCCGGTAAGCTCAGCTTCACTTGAGTTAGCTTGAGGTTAGGCGCTGGAGGATTCGCATAGCGGCCGAGTGCGCACGCTTGGAAAGCGTGTATAGGGAAACCTATCGAGGGTTCAAATCCCTCATCCTCCGCCAACAGAATTCATCTAAAAGGTATTTCCCTCCAGTAATCCGAGGCGTACCTTTGCGAATCATCGCAACGGATGGAGAACAAAATGACAGAGCAAGCACTTGATAGCACCGGAACTATGCAATGGGCACACGGAAACACTTGGTACCGAGTTATTGGTGATTTGAAATCCAAGAAGACTCCCGCAGTTGTAATCCATGGTGGTCCTGGTGCTCCGCATAACTACGTCCTCGGAATTGTTCATCTCATTGCAATGACTGGCCGTCCAGTAATTGTCTATGACCAAATTGGATCTGGTCAATCAACACACTTGAAAGATAAGTCGAGTGAGTTTTGGACTGTAGATATCTTCAAGGAAGAACTAACTCTGCTTCTCAAGGAACTTAAGATTTCAAAGAAGTACATTCTTGTTGGTCAGTCCTGGGGTGGAATGCTTGCTTTCTCTCATGCAGTTGATAAGCCAAAGGGTCTTAAAGGTCTTGTAATCGCCAACTCACTCGCATCGGTTCCTAAGTGGTTGCCTGAAATTGAAAGACTAGTTTCAGAATTACCTTCTGTTCATCGCAAAGCAGTTCATAAAGGCGTGAAGGAAGGTATTTACACCGCCCCTGAATTTGAAGCAGCGAATAATTACTTCACAACACAACATTTGGTGCGCGTTCCAATGACGGCAGATGTGGCCGAAGCTTTTGGTCAGCTTGCAGAAAATCCATCAGTGTACGGAGCAATGTGGGGGCCAGTTGAATTCGCACCTATAGGTTCATTGCGCACATGGGATGTTGAAGATCAACTTAAGAACATTAAAGTTCCAACACTTCTGATTAATGGAAAGTTCGATGAAGTGACTCCAAAGACACAGAAGCGTCTTGTTAAGAAGATAAAGGGCGCAGAGTGGGTCTGTCTGCCATTTTCTTCACATCTTTCCTGGGTGGAAGAACCTGCCGCTTGGATCGATGCAGTTGATGGTTTCTTGAAGCGGAAGAAGCTCTAAGGAAACTACTCCGCGTATTCGGGAATCTGAGTATTTTCTAGCCATGCCAAAACTTTTCAGAAAATCTAAAAAGAAAACAAGTAGGCCTGGTTGGTCTGCATTTATGCCCGTTGATGATGAAGAATCAGATTTTGAATCTGACAATTATGTTTTCTTTAAAGAGGGCAAACGAAATCGTGTCGCTCGAATGCTGACACATAAGTTGTGTACGTTGTGGTTTAAGTATTTGGTAAGAAGTTTCTCTAGAGCGGTCTATGACATTGATAATCTTGATACCAGCTCGTTCGCGGAAGATCAGCGATTGCTTCCTAGGGCTAGATTATTATTAAGAGAAAAGTTCATATTAATTCCATTTGGACTCTACCTAATTGAGTACACTATTGAGAATAAAGTCGCTTACAGCCAATTTTCTGTGAATTATGGGTTGACTTATCTTCTTCATATGGAACTACATCTGGATGGTGATACTGAAGAGAACTTAGATGGGCTTGTGAAGATGTTTAGACATACTGAAAATCATCTTCACTCTACGCTTATTGATCGGCAACCACCCTATCTTCCGAACTACTTCCACCATTAGATTCACATGAGAAAAGTACTGTCGAGAAGAAATATTTTCGACTAGAATTCACTCCATGCGCACACGCTGGCTCTGGGTAAAAAACAATTGGAAGCGACTTCCGCATCCTCTTCGCTGGGTAATTGTCGCAACCGTTGGTGGGACTCTCGTTGGTCTTGGTTTATTAGGCCTTGTTCTTCCTGTTATTCCTGGTATTCCTCTTTTAATTGCTGGCTTTGCACTTCTTGCGACTGAATTCGCCTGGGCCGAAGTTCTTCTCAATCGCACAAAAAATCAAGTAACTAAAGCTGTTAATAAGGTTCGTAAGAAGAAATAATTAACATCGCATGATTTTCCGTCGGGAAGAACTATGGATCAACCGAGAACAATTCGGCAGAGATATAGTTGCCGGTATAACGGTGGGAATCGTTGCACTCCCCCTAGCAATTGGTTTCGGCATCACATCAGGAATGTCTGCGCAAGCTGGAATCTCCACTGCAATCATCGCTGGATTTATAGCAGCTTTATTCGGTGGATCCCGCTTTCAAGTAAGCGGACCAACTGGTGCGATGACAGTTGTGCTTATTCCAGTCATCGCAAAGAATGGAATTGAAGCAATACCGGTCTTAGGTTTAATGGCTGGATTAATTGTTATAGCAATGTCGGTTCTAGGCCTTGGAACAATCATTAATCGTATTCCGTGGGCGGTTGTTGAAGGATTCACATTAGGAATCGCAGTTGTTATTGCACTGCAGCAATTACCGATGGCGCTCGGAGTTGTTAAAGGTGAGGGTGATCGAACCCTGCAAGTCGCAATCAATACCGTTAAGGGAGCGATTGAATCTGGTTTCCAATTACAGACCCTTGCTATTTTGGTGCTTACCTTGCTGATTAAGTTTAATATCGTAAAGATTGTCGAGAAATTAAAGCTAAAGCCCTACGTGCCAGCTAGTTTCTCTGCCCTAGCAATTACAACTTTGGTTGTTGCACTCATGCACCTTGATGTTGCAAAAATTGGCGATATCCCGCGCAACATCTTTATCTGGAAAGGCTCAAGCCTGACCTTCTCTTCCTCTTTAATTACTCCTGCAATTCTTATCGCTCTTCTTGCTGCAATCGAATCCCTTCTTGCTGCTCGAGTTGCAGATGGAATGACTCACGCAAAAGATAAATTTCATCCCAATAAAGAGTTATTCGGTCAAGGCCTGGCAACAATGGCCGCTTCGATCTTCGGTGGCCAACCAGCGACTGGTGCTATTGCACGTACTAGCGTGAATATTCGCTCAGGTGGAAAGACAAAAATGGCTGCACTTATACATTCGCTATTTCTTCTTATTGTTGTTCTACTGCTTTCGCCCGTATTTGCCCTTATTCCATTGCCGGCGATTGCTGGAGTTCTCATCGGTACATCTTTTAGGATCTTGAATCCTCACAATATCCGTGAGCAATTGAAATCTACCTGGCAAGAAGTTTCAACTTATGTTGTAACTGCGGTTGTAACAATTACAGTTGATTTAATCTGGGCAATCTTTGTCGGTATTGCTCTTCACTTTCTTTTAGCACAAACTAAAAAGCGTTCTTAAATCTCTACGCCTATGTATTTGGTCTGCAAGAACTCGTGAATTCCATCAAAGCCACCTTCGCGACCAAGGCCTGATTGCTTAACTCCACCGAAAGGTGCTGCTGGATCTGAGAGCAGACCGCGATTGATTCCAACCATTCCTGATTCGATTCCT
>WLNN01000058.1 GCA_009699765.1 Actinomycetota bacterium | reverse complement strand
TTGATTTAATCGCGGCGAGGTAATCAGCAGGCGCATTTTCTAAGAAATGTTTCATCGGCACAATTACAAAAAGGGAAGCTGCTCGCACCGCGATAGCGCCATCCGTACTATTTAGGCGACCTTCCGCCTCAGAATAAACTTTTCTTCCCTGCTGACCAGTAATCCGTGCCGTGATAAAGAGAGTTGTTCCTATCGGAACCGGAGCCAAGAAATCTGTTTCAAGTCGGGCGGTTACTGCAGGCGCGCGAAGTAACCACATCAATTTTCCAAGCGCTTCATCAAAGGCAAGTGCGAGAAGTCCGCCATGTGCAAGCCCTGGTGCGCCTTGGTGATTTTCTGTGACGGTAAATTCTGCATTGATATTTAAACCTTCTCCTACATGTGCAACGAGATGCAACCCAGTGGGATGCAAATCGCCACAACCAAAACAATGTTTGAAGTGGGATGGAAGCTGACTTCCTGTTGCCGGTGATTCTGGGTGGCGAATTGGAATTTCAGCTCCTGCTGGAGGCGTTGTGCTTGCTACACGACTCATAAGGTAAGGCTACTTGATGAAGCAGCCACTAACCTATACCCATGAGCGCAAAGCCGATATTTAAAGAAGTGATTCGCCCCCCATTATGGCTGATTCTCTTCATGTACTTCATGCTCGATTCTTTAGTTCTAGCCATCTGGGCGGCCTTCGATTCAGTAGCAGCGATTAATGCCCTTGCAATAGCTACGGTATTAGGGCTCGTCGGCATCTATTTAGCTACCTCTTCAATACAAGTACGAGATGGTGAATTAATAATAAAGAAGGCACATATTCCACTTGCCTATCTCACCGAGCCCATCGTTATTAAAAAGAGAGAGTTTGCACTTCAACGCACAAGGTTTGCAGATCCAGCTGCATACTTTGCAACTACATTTTGGATTTCAGAAGGAATTAAAGTAAAGGTTCAGGACGAAAGAGATCCAACGCCGTATTGGTTAATATCTACACGGCGAGCGGAAGAATTAAAGAAGATTTTAGAAAATTAAGCGCAGTCGGCGCAGATTGCCTTGGCGCCCTCGCCCTTTGCAAGCTGAGTTATATGATGAATTAAGTAGCACCGCGAGCAAGTAAATTCATCAACTTGCTTTGGTACTACGCGAACTGCTAACTGCTCACCAGAGAGATCTGCACCAGGGAGCTCAAGGTTTTCAGCTGCCTCTGCTTCATCGACATCGATCTGTCCGGATTGTGCATCAGAACGCTTGGCCTTAAGTTCTTCGAGAGACTCCTCGTGTAATTCCTCATCGGTCTTACGGGGTGTGTCGTAATCTGTTGCCACTGATCTCACCTCACCTTCATCGATATCTACGCTGTGGGCGACTTACCCCAGCGAGCGAATGGTCGCGCACTTGTCTTGATTTGAAGGGTATAACAATCGGCGTGTCGCTTTTATTCCTTGGCGGCAATCGCACGTTCAATCGATTGGGCTAGAGCTCCATCAACATATCCACGGATATGGGTTCCTTCGGCTAAATGCTCCTCCAGGAGAATCTCACCTGTTTCGTGGATGGCGTGAACTAGGTCACCTCTCTCATAAGGAATAACAGAATCGATTTCAACACTGGGATGTGGAAGAGATTTCTCGATTGCATGGAGCAACCCTTCGATTCCAAAGCCGCTCTTAGTTGAAAAGGCGTAACTGTTCTTCTCTTTACGTAAGAGCTGCATAACGATCTCGGGGTTAGCGATATCAACTTTGTTGATGGCAATTATTTCAGGGATATCTCCCCCGCCAATTTCATCTATGACCTCTCGAACAGCACGGATTTGTTCAAATGGATCTGAGTGTGAACCATCAACAACATGGACGATTAAATCTGCTCCAGAGACTTCTTCGAGCGTTGATTTAAATGCATCAATCAATTGGTGCGGTAGGTGGCGGACAAACCCAACCGTGTCAGAGAGGGTATAGACACGACCTTCCTCTGTTTGTGCCTTGCGAACAGTTGGATCCAAAGTTGCAAAGAGCGCATTTTCAACAAGAACTCCTGCTCCAGTAAGAGTATTGAGAAGTGATGACTTACCAGCGTTGGTATATCCCGCGATTGCTACTGAAGGAATGTTATTGCGACGACGTTCTTGGCGTTTGGTATCGCGAGCAACTTTCATTTCAGCAATCTCGCGCCGAAGTTTTGCCATCTTGTCTCTAATGCGGCGGCGATCGGTTTCAATCTTTGTTTCACCTGGTCCGCGGCCACCGATACCGGCTCCACCAGCAGCTCGACCACCAACCTGACGTGAAAGTGAATCACCCCAACCACGAAGGCGAGGAAGTAAATATGCAATTTGTGCAAGCTCTACTTGCGCTTTTCCTTCACGACTTTTTGCATGTTGAGCAAAGATATCTAGGATTAACGCGGTTCTATCGACAACTTTGACTTTCAATTTATCTTCAAGAGTACGTAACTGCGAAGGAGAAAGCTCGCCATCGCAAATCACCGTGTCTGCACCCGTGGCACGAACAATCGTGAGCAATTCTTCAACTTTTCCGGCACCGATGTATGTTGAAGGATCTGGCTTATCTCGTCGTTGGATGAGTCCTTCCAAAACTTCTGAACCTGCTGTCTCTGCTAGCGCTTTGAGTTCAGCTAGAGAATTATCAGCCATCTCGGCGGTGCCTTCAGTCCAAACACCAACTAACACAACTCGCTCCAATTGGAGCTGTCGGTACTCGGCCTCGGAAATATCTTCAAGTTCGGTTGAGAAACTCTTTACGCGTCGAAGCGCGTGACGATCGGCGAGGTCCTGCTGTGAATCAACTTCATCTATCTCATCTGCATCAAAGTCAGCCGCAGCTCGTGCGCTTTCGCGAAGGAGGTCCTCAAAGAGTTTGTCATAACTATCTTCGGATTTACTCATCTATTCCTTCACTGCTTAGTGACGGCTGTAAATACTTACTCACATCGTAGTCAGCAACTAATACCGCAGGCCCGGTAAGAGTTGCATTTGAGTGTCCATCGATATCCACTACCAAACGTCCGCCAGGAGGATAAATCACCCAACGAGCAGGTAGAGACTCTCCCGCTTTCAATGTTGCAGCGAGAGCGACAGCGCAAGTTCCTGTTCCACACGATTGTGTTTCTCCGCTTCCACGTTCGTGGACTCGCATTTTGATTTCATGATTGTCCATGATTTCTACGAATTCAACATTGACACCTTCTGGATATGACTGCGCGGGACTTACTTCAGGTGGAACTTCAAGTAATCCCAGTGTTGCAAGATCATCAGTAAAAAGAACTGCATGTGGGTTTCCAACGTTGATATTGAAGCCCTCATAAGAGCGACCGTTAGCAGTAGCAGAGATTGCTTCACCTTCGTCATAAACCTTACCCATATTGACCGAGATATCATCTTCGGCAGGAACTCGAAGATGCTTTATGCCATCACGAGTATTGATAGCAAAAATACCTTCGTGCTGATGGCCTTTAGCAACTAGATAACGTGCCATTACACGAATTCCATTGCCACACATTTCTGCAATCGAACCGTCGGCATTACGGTAATCCATAAACCATTTGTCATCGTTCTTGATGATTCGAATCATTCCATCGGCGCCAATTTTTGTGGCGCTTGAGGATGAGGCACCGATACCGGTCAGGCGATTACACATGGCGGCAACCTGGGAGACAGAGACTTCTAGTTGGTCATCTGGATCAAAGAGAATGACAAAATCATTGTGGGTTCCGTGGCCGTATGTAGCAATCACTCTATTTTCCATATGGCTAAGAGTTTATACGTTCGAGGATAAATGGGAGTCGTGAAATTCCTTCAGAAATCCACTGGATTCTTCGATCTCGCTTAAACCATGTCTCCTGTCGGCGTACATATTGGCGCGTTGCGATAATCGTCTCTTCTATTGCTGCTGCTTCAGAGATTTCTCCCCGCTTCATTGCAAGTATTTGGGCGTACCCAATTGCTCTTTGGGCTGTTGCGCCTTCAAGCAATCCCATTTCAATAAGGGAATCAACTTCTGCGACGAGCCCTGCTTTCCACATACCGTGCACTCGAGTCTGAATACGTGGCGCTAAATTTGCCCTCTCCATTGATAAACCAATGTGGAGCGCATCCGGATAACGAAGACTGGTGTCACTCGGCAAATTAGCCGAATACGGCAACCCTGTCACCTCAATAACTTCAAGCGCACGAATTATTCGTCTCGTATTCGCTGGCTCTATTGCCGTTGCAGCTTCCGGATCTAGCAAACGCAATCTTGAGTAAAGCTCAGCTGTACCTAAGTGCTCAGCTTCATCCTCTAATTTCTTGCGAAGGACCGGGTCCGTTTCAGGAAAATTCATTTCATCAATGATGGACTTGATATACAGCCCGGAACCTCCAACGATCACAACTGGTATTCCTGCAGCACGGCGTTCATCAATGCATGCACGCGCAAGAAGTTGATATTGAGCCACAGATGCATCTTGGCTAACATCGAGAATATCCAGGAGATGATGCGGAATTCCATCTCGTTCTCCAACGGATAGTTTCGCGGTTCCGATATCCATTCCGCGATAAAGCTGCATCGAATCTGCATTAATGATTTCGGCACCTATTGCGTTGGCAACTTCTATCGCAAGATCACTCTTGCCGGTGGCTGTGGGACCACAGATAATTACAAGTGGCGCAGACATTGATCAGCTCTTTACCGTTGGAATTCCGAGCATTGTCGGTGCAGGCCCGGAAGATTCCTTGTTGCGTGCTTCAAATGCATCTCCACCACGAGTAGCTGTCACCTTCAGCGGATTCCCTATCAAGTAATGTGCAGAAGCCTCAGTAATTTCTACATCAACAAAGTCGCCCGGTCGAACGCCCTCAATAGGTTCGAAATGTACTAAGCGGAAATCTTCAGAACGGCCGGTGATGCGACCCCGATCGCCATCACGACGTCCTTCAATTTCATTTACCATCACGCGATGTGTTGTCCCGATTGCACGTTGATTTACTGTTAGCGAAATCTTCTGCAAGTGCTCGTGCAGACGTGTGTAACGCTCTCCAACAACCTTTTCATCTACTTGATTAGGCATGATCCCAGCTGGAGTGCCAGGACGAATTGAATATTTGTATGTGTAGGCAGCTGCAAATTCTGCTTTGCTCGCAATATCCATAGTTCCTTGGAAATCTTCCTCAGTCTCGCCAGGGAACCCAACAATAATGTCGGTGGTAATCATTGCGTGCGGAAGAGCAGTACGCACACGATCCAAAATTCCCAAATACTTTTCGGTCCGATAAGAACGACGCATAGTCTGCAGAATTGCATCAGAACCTGATTGCAATGGCATATGCAAGTGTGGCATGACGTTCGGTGTCTCGACCATTGCCTCTATAACATCATCTGTGAAGTCACGAGGATGCGGTGACATAAAACGGATGCGCTCGAGACCATTGATTGCGCCAACTTCACGTAAGAGCTGCGCAAAGGCTCCCTTTTTGCCAGCCTCTACTCCATATGCATTTACATTTTGACCCAGCAAGGTAATTTCGATGACACCCTGATCAACTAAAGCACTTACTTCGTTGAGGATATCTTCGCTCTCGCGGTCTTTCTCAACACCGCGAAGCGTAGGGACTATGCAGAAAGTACAGGTGTTATTACACCCCACCGAGATTGAGACCCAAGCCGTAAAAGCGGAAAATCGTCGCGCAGGAAGAGTTGAAGGAAAATGTTCGAGCGCTTCCAGAATTTCAATCTGTGACTCTTCTTCAATCCTTGCACGCTCTAGTAAAACAGGGAGCGAACCAACGTTGTGCGTACCAAAAACAACATCAACGTACGGTGCCTTCTTAAGAATTGTTGCCTGATCTTTCTGCGCAAGGCATCCACCCACTGCAATCTGAAGAGACGGATTGGCCTTTTTGATAGGAGCTAAGAAACTCAAATTTCCGTAGAGCTTGTTGTCGGCATTTTCTCGGACCGCGCAGGTATTGAATACGACGATATCTGCCTGCTCGCCGGCCTGAACAGGAATGTGGCCAGCAGCATCAAGTAATCCCGCAATACGTTCGGAATCATGGACATTCATCTGACATCCATAAGTCTCAACTAGATATGTGCGTGCCATTTATTTGCGATTCTTCTCGGCGCGAATTTGAGCCTGCTCGCTGCGCCACTTGGCGATTGCAGCGTGATTTCCACTCAAAAGAATCTCTGGGACATCGATATCGCGCCACTGTGCAGGCTTTGTGAAGTTCGGGTATTCAAGATAACCTTCGCTGTTATGTGATTCCTCGGCGAGTGAATCTGGATTTCCTAGGACTCCGGGAATCAATCGAGTAATCGCTTCAATCATTACCATCGAAGCAACTTCTCCTCCCCCAAGTACATAATCGCCAATTGAATATTCATGAACGCGAATATTTCGATTCACAAAATCAGGCTGCGAGTAATACTGGCGAATGCGATCATCGATACCCTCGTATCGGCCGCATGCAAAAATCAAATGTGATTTCTTACTGAGCTCTTGTGCAACTGGTTGCGTAAATTGTTTTCCTGCTGGAGTCAGAATGATGAGATCAGAGTTGTCCTCGATTAATGGATCAAGGGCTCTTCCCCAAACCTCAGCAGACATCACCATGCCGGCGCCGCCTCCGTAGGGGGTGTCATCAACTGATCCATGAACTCCGACGGCTTGATCGCGAAGGTTGTGAACATTGATATCAATTAGCCCAGCGTTCTGAGCCTTGCCAAGAAGTGAGAGGCTAAGTGGAGATAAGTACTCAGGAAAAATTGAGATTACATCAATCTTCATCTAGATACTCCCAGATATTTCAGGAGGGATTACCGTCATGCGTTTGTTTTTAACATCGACAGTAGGAACAAGCTGATGCACAAATGGAATCAGGACTTCGCCATTAGTAGTCGTGATTGATAGGACATCTTGTCCCGGAAGGTTAAGGACCTCTTTAACGGTTCCAAATTCTGAGCCGTCTTGGAGATATGTAATGCATCCAATTAATTGAAGTACGTGGTAATCGTCATCATCTGCTCCCGGTGCTTCAATATCAACATCAGCATAGAGAAGTTCATTGCGAAGATCTTCAACTTGATTACGAGTTTCTATTCCTTCGAATCCGATGAGCAAAATTCCATTATGCACACGCACAGAAGCCACGGTAAGAACACCGTGGCTATCTGTCTCTAAATGTGATCCGAGTGCGAAGCGATCTTCGGCTTCATCTGTTCGCACTTCAATGGTGGCCTCACCGAGAATTCCGTGGGCTTTACCGATACGTCCTACATTAAGGCGCATGACGTAATCTCCTTTAATTAAAGCTGGAGAAGATTTAGCGAAGTTCGTCTGTATCAATAAGATCAACGCGCACACTGCGACCAGCGAGCGCGCTTACAACTGTGCGAAGCGCCTTAGCTGTGCGACCGTTACGGCCGATGACCTTACCGATATCTTCAGGATTGACGCGGACTTCGAGAGTTGCCCCACGACGGCCGTTCTTCTCCTTAACGTTTACATCCTCAGGGTTATCTACGATTCCCTTAACGAGGTGTTCTAGTGCTTCGTCAATCATAATTATTCTGCTGGAGTTTCTTCTGCAGCTGGAGTTTCAGCAACTGCCTCTACTGGGGCTTCAACTGGGGCTTCAACTGGAGTTTCAACAACGGCTTCAACTGGAGTTTCAACAACAGCCTCTACAGCTACTACCTCTTCTACCGGCGCTGACTTAGCAGCAAGCTTCTCTTGCGCCTTCTTCTTAAGAGTTGTTGCACCTTCTGCAGGTTCTGACGCTGCTGCCTTAACAGCAGCTTCGTATGCAACGCTCTTAGCAGGCTTAGCGGCCTTAACCTTGAGTGTGCCTTCTGTTCCTGGAAGACCCTTGAACTTCTGCCAATCGCCTGTCACCTTAAGAAGCGCAGCAACAGCCTCAGATGGCTGTGCTCCAACTCCGAGCCAGTACTGAGCGCGCTCTGAATTAACTTCAATCAGTGATGGCTCTTGTCCTGGAACGTAGCGACCGATCTCTTCAATTGAGAGACCGTTACGCGCCTTACGTGAATCTGTAACGAC
>WLNN01000057.1 GCA_009699765.1 Actinomycetota bacterium | reverse complement strand
CTCTATTTCTTATCGTCACACTTATCTGGGCATCAATGAGCACGCCAGAGATTGGCGCACTCACAGGTTTCGGTGCCGGACTAATGATGGATCTTTCGCAAACATCACCTGGTCCGCTGGGCCACTGGACCCTGGTAATGATTCTAGTTTCATTTGTAATTTCATTTTTATCATATGGAGACGATCATGTTCGCGCAAATCCGCTCAATATCGTTTTCTTAGTTGTAGTAGGAGTAGTTGGATCACAAATTGCATATGCTGTTTTAGGATTGTTACTTGGTCAGCAATTGGGAAGTACGGCACAAGTGTTTTTCCTATGTTTCGGTACAGCATTTTGGTCTGCAATCGTTACTCCTCTTCTATTGCCAATAATCTCTAGATTGCATGCGCTTGTTTTTGGAACGGTTTCTCGTATATGAGCCAACGTTCCCGACTGAGTCTTATATTTCTTCAAATATTCATCGCTTCATTGCTCTTCGCATTGATGGGACGTCTTTTTTACCTTCAGGTAGCTGCTGGTCCAAAATATAGAGATGCGGCTTTAAGTATTCAGAGTCGAGATGTAGTCACACCAGCCACCCGCGGATTAATTGTTGATTCTTCCGGAGTGCCACTAGCGCTAAACAAGGTTGGTCTTGCAATTACTGTGGATCGCACAAAAATTGATAAGCAAGAAGACAAAGGCGTAAAAGTACTTAAGAATCTTTCATTATTACTAAACCTTCAATATTCAGATGTATGGCAACGCACCCGACTTTGTGGCGAACTTCCAAAGGGTAAGAAAGCTGGATGTTGGACTGGTTCACGGTTTCAACCGATTCCAATCACAAAAGAGGCAGATCCCCAGATTGCTCTTCAAATAGTTGAGCGCTCTGACAAATATCCAGGTATCTCAGCAACTCCAATTGCGATTCGAAGTTATCCCGGAATCCTCGATGTTAATGCCGCACATCTCCTTGGATACGTCGGACCATTAACTGATTATGATCTCTCTGGCGCAAGTGGCCGTTCATATTTTAGATCTGAGTCAATTGGAAAAGCTGGTCTTGAGATCAAGTACGACAGTTATCTCCGAGGTTCTCCTGGTATAAAAACTGTAATCGTCGACCGAAAAGAAGCAGTTACCAGTACAAGTCAAAATACAAAGCCAACTCCAGGAAATCACCTAGTTACCAATATTGATGTTCGGCTACAAGCAGCCACAGAGAAAGCGCTTGCTGATGCTGTACGTCGCGCGCGCGCATCAGGACATAGGGCAGATGGTGGAGCAGCTGTTGTCTTAGATGTAAATAATGGCGCAGTTCTCTCGATTGCCTCTTATCCAACATTTGACCCAAACTCTTTTGAAAAGGGGCTGACAGTTCAGGAAGCGAAAGACCTCTTTAGCGAATCAAATGGTGTGCCGGCACTTAACCGTGCGCTTCAGGGTCTGTACGCACCTGGATCTACCTTTAAGGCTGTTTCAATTATTGCTGCGAAGGATGCGGGCTATTCACTTACCGCAAACTACGCATGCCCGGCATCTGTCGAAGTCGGAAACCGCGTATTTAATAACTTCGAATCTAAGGCCCAGGGCACGCTCTCTTTAAAGAAAGCGCTGGCAGTCTCTTGCGACACAATTTGGTATCGCATCGCCTTTGATGAGTGGTTGCGCGATGGTGGCTTGAGACCTAAATCCGATGCAAATGATTATTTCTTTAAGGCTGCGGCACGTTTCCAAATGGGAGAAAAGACAGGAATTGATTTGCCCTCTGAATCAAAAGGACGACTAGCAGATCGAAATTGGCGAAAAGCTTGGTATTCACAGAATAAAGATTTCTACTGCAATTATGCTGAACGAAGCACAAAGGCCCAGCAGACTCCATTCTTAATTCTTCTTGCAAAAGAGAATTGCGTTGATGGAGATAAAATCCGTGCAGGCGATGCGGTTAACTTTTCAATTGGTCAGGGTGACACAATTATCACTCCAATCAAATTAGCGCAGATGTATGGCGCAATCGCAAATGGCGGAACTATTTGGCAGCCAGTTGTTGCGAAGGCCATTATTAGCAACTCTGGAAAGGTAATTAAGACTTATCCATATCGCGAGCTTGGAAATATTGATGTTGCACCTGCAACCATTGATTTCTTGCACGATGCACTGCATGAGGTGACAATCAGCGGTACTTCAGCAGGAGTATTTGCAGGATTCCCAATTGCCACTGCAGGTAAGACCGGAACAGCTCAAGTTTTTGGTAAGAACGCAAATGGATCTGCAAAAGATGACACTGCTTGGTATGCAGGATTCGCACCAGCAAAAAATCCTAAATTCGTTGTGGCGATGATGGTTAGCCAAGGTGGATTCGGAGCGAGTACATCAGCCGTGGGCGTTAAGCAGATTTTCCAATCAATTTTCGGCGTCACTGGAAACAAAGTAATTCCTGGAACCGCGCTCTTTAAAAATGGAAATCCACCATGGAAGTTGCCTAAGATTTCACCAGCTACTAGACCTGCGGGGGAGAAGAAATGAGTTACCTTCTCAACCGTAGTCCTTACCGAAAAGCGCGCAGAAGCTCTGCCTTCGCAGGTTTTGACCCAATTCTTACTGGAGCGGTATCAATCCTGCTAGTTCTTGGCACGCTCTTGGTTTATGCAGCTACCCGTAATTGGTATGCAGCAAATGGTCTTGATCCCCAGTATTACCTAAAGCGCCACGTCATTAACATCGCTATCGGTGTAATGCTGGCATGGGGAACAACAGTTATTGATTATCGATTACTTCGCGCATACACGCCAATAGTGTGGGGGCTTGGAGTACTTGGTTTGGGCTTTGTCTTAATCCCAGGATTAGGAGATAGCGTAAATGGCGCGCAGGCTTGGATCCCTCTTCCTGGTGGTTTTCAAATTCAACCAGCGGAGCTTGCAAAGATTTCGATTATCGTTGGAATGTCGATGATTCTTTCAGAGCGTAGCCATGACTCTGACGAACCAACGTCTCAAGATGTATTACGTGCACTCGTAGTTGCTGCAATTCCAGTCCTCTTAATTCTGCTGCAGCCAGATATGGGAACTGTCTTTATTATTAGCGCATCTGTTGTTGCAATCATCGCGGTTTCAGGTGCCTCAACTAAATGGGTTGCCGGACTTTTAATTTTGGCTGTCGCTGGCGGAATTGTTGCAACCAAAGCTGGAATCATTAGTGATTACCAAGTTAAAAGATTGCAATCATTCGTGGATCCAAATGCAGATACGCAAGGCGCGGGGTATCAATTGCGCCAGGCACGTATCACGGTCGGTTCTGGCGGATTTTTAGGAACTGGACTCTTTGACGGGCCACAGACAAATGGAAGATTTGTTCCCGAACAACAGACTGACTTTATATTTACTGTTGCAGGAGAAGAACTCGGATTCCTGGGGAGTGGATTAATAGTCTTGCTCTACATAATTATTTTAATGCGAGCTTTTGGAATCGCGCGAAGATCATCCGAACCTTACGGAAGATTGGTCTGTACTGGAGTAATTGCCTGGTTTGCATTCCAAACATTTGAAAATATTGGAATGACATTGGGAATGATGCCGATGACGGGAGTGCCACTGCCATTTGTTTCATATGGCGGCTCAAGCATGTTTGCTAACTTAATTGGCTTTGGGCTGCTCCAAAATGTCCATGCCCGCCACCGTGGCTAAAGTACCGAAACACGCCTAAATTTCCCACGAATAGGACAATTCGCTCTGCCTCTGTCATACTTAGGCAACATCTTGAGCGCGGCCAGCGATCTAAATCGCGCCTCGCGGCTTAAGAAACAACCAGGTTTTATTAACTTAGATTTTTGAAATGAAGGTATTTAAATATGGCTATCGAGCCAAAATCTCCGCGTAAGCGCGCGGTAAAAAAGTCATCAAAGAAGTCTCTTGCACCAAGTGCTGAGGTAACCGAAGTCCCTATCGTTCTAGAAGCGCCAACTACAGCATCTAAGAGCTCAAACAAAGTTTCAGAGGTTCCTGTTCAGGTAGAGAGCGTAGATAATTCAAGCGCACCTAAGTCTCGCAAAAAGGCCGCCGTCCCTGTCCCTATTTTTCAAGCACCAACAGTCGACAAGGCTGCACCAAAGACACGTAAAGCAACGGCAAAGCCTGATAAAGATGGATCCGCAAAAGATGTTGCTGAAAAGGTAACTCCTGGCGAAGGCAATGATTCAGATTCGCAAGATTCAGATTCAGAGAGCCGTTCAGCGCGTAACCGCCGTCGCCGCCGTGGTGGCCGTGGCCGCCGTAAGCCAAACAGTATTGATGGTATCGAAAACGCAGATGACTCAGGGGATGATTCAGAATCTACGGATTCCGATGAGACCACTACAGATTCTGATGGGACAACTCATCGCCGCCGTCGACGTCGTCGTGCCTCTGGTGATGGTGTAACACCAGGTGAAGTAATCGATGAGGATGGCGTCGTAACAGTCGTTAAAGTTCGCGAAACTCGCGAAAGGGCTGAACGTCCAACACGTGAACGTCCAACACGTGAACGTACTTCCCGTAATACACGCGAACGAGGACGCGATCGCAATGATTCTTATCGCGAGCCATACCGCCGCCGTGGAACGATTCTTACAGATGCAGATTTCTTAGCACGTCGTGAAAACGTTGATCGTGAGATGGTTGTTCGCCAAGTTGGTGATCGCATTCAGATTGCTGTCATTGAAGACAATGTGATGGTCGAGCATTACGTAAATCGAAACGCAAATGTCTCCTACGTCGGAAACGTTTATCTCGGTCGCGTACAAAACGTTCTTCCATCTATGGAAGCCGCTTTCGTGGATATTGGAAAGGGCCGCAATGCGGTTCTTTATGCGGGTGAAGTGAATTGGGATGCTGCAGGTATTTCAGAGTCAGAGCCACGCAAGATTGAAATGGTTTTAAAAACTGGCCAGCCAGTACTAGTACAGGTAACTAAGGATCCAATCGGTCAAAAGGGTGCCCGTCTCACTAGCCAAATTTCATTACCGGGTCGCTACGTTGTATTTGTTCCAGGTGGCGGCATGTCAGGCATTTCAAAGCGTCTTCCAGAGACCGAGCGCACACGTTTAAAGGCAATTCTTAAGAACCTTATTCCTGATACAGCTGGCGTAATTGTTCGCACAGCCGCAGAAGGTGTTAGCGAAGAAGAACTCACTGCAGATGTCGAGCGGTTGAAAGCGCAATGGGAAGATATTTATCAGAAGTCTGAGAATCCAAACTTCCACGCACCAGCGCTATTGCTCTCTGAGCCAGATCTTGCAGTCCGTGTTATCCGCGATATCTTCAACGAAGATTTCCGTAAGCTAACAATTCAAGGCAACGAGGCGTGGGATGAGATTAGTTCTTATCTCGGTTCGATTGCACCAGAGCTTTCTGCACGTCTTGAAAAGTATCCCGGTAACGGTGACTTGTTCGCTGATTACCGCGTTGAAGAACAACTTGCTAAAGCATTTGATCGCAAAGTTTATCTACCTTCTGGTGGATCACTTGTTATCGATCGCACTGAAGCAATGGTTGTCATCGACGTCAATACCGGTAAGTTCATCGGTAAGGGCGGAAATCTTGAAGAGACAGTAACCAAGAATAACTTGGAAGCTGCTGAAGAAATTGCTCGCCAACTTCGTCTTCGTGACCTTGGTGGAATCGTCGTAATTGACTTCATCGATATGGTTCTCGAATCAAACCGCGAAGCAGTTCTTCGTCGCCTCGTTGAATCACTTGGTCGCGATCGCACCAAGCATCAGGTTGCAGAAGTAACATCACTCGGCCTAGTTCAAATGACTCGTAAGCGCGTCGGACAGGGCCTCATTGAAGCATTCTCGACAACATGTGATTCATGTAATGGCCGCGGAATTCATATCCATATGGATCCTGTAAAGATGAAGGCGCCAATGCCTCAGATGAACTCGCAGAGCGCACACCACCCAGATGTTGAAGAAGATTTGGCGACAGAGCACGAATTCAGAGAGACGCTGAATAGCGAGGAATCCGAATCCGAAACCCAATCCGAATCTGAAGAGGCTAAGGCCCCCAAGGGCAAGCGTCGCCGTCGAGCTGCTAGTTCTGGAGTAATCACCGCCTAACCACAAAAAAAGGGGAAAAACCCCGATTTGACCCTATGGGTACGAAATCCGTATCCTTAGCGTCTGCCCGAAGCACCCCTTCAGGCGTAATTTCCAAGTGAAATTTTCAAGAAACTAGAGGTAGAAGCGTGTACGCAATCGTAAAAGCTGGCGGTCGCCAGGAGAAGGTAACAGTGGGGGAGACCATCACTGTTGACCGTATTGATGCAAAGGTCGGCGCATCAGTAAATTTCACAACGCTTCTCGTTGTTGATGGCGCAAACGTCACAACTGATCCAAAGGTTCTCGCAGGCGTAACAGTCACTGGCGAAGTTCTTGAAGAGACAAAGGGTCCAAAGATTGACATCCTTCGTTACAAGAACAAGACAGGTCACCGTCGCCGTCAAGGTTTCCGTGCTCAGCACACACTAGTAAAGATCACCGCTATCAGCGGTGCTAAGTAATCGCGAAGGTTAAGGAGCTAACAAATGGCAAGTAAGAAGGGTGTCTCCTCGACACGTAACGGTCGCGATTCAAATCCACAGTACCTTGGTATCAAGCGTTTCGGTGGCCAGCTAGTTAATGCAGGCGAGATCCTCGTACGCCAGCGTGGAACACACTTCCACCCAGGCGCAAACGTTGGTCGCGGTAAGGATGACACTCTCTTCGCGCTCGCTGGTGGATCAGTTGAGTTCGGTCGCGCTCGCGGTCGTCGCGTAGTGAATGTAGTTCCTGCAGTTTAATTAAGGTTTCTCTTAAGAGAGCGGGCCGCATTTATCGCGGTCCGCTTTTTTATTATATTTAGCAAATACAAAAAATTTAGAAGCAATTTAGAAGCAAATTGAAAGTAAAGGAGTAGTTCGATGACAACATTCGTTGATCGCGTGCAACTCTTTGCATCTGGCGGTAAAGGTGGAGACGGTTGCGTCTCTGTCAAGCGAGAAAAATTTAAGCCACTCGGTGGTCCGGATGGCGGCAATGGTGGTCGCGGTGGAGATGTCATTCTCGTAGTTGATTCATCGGTAACAACACTTCTTGATTTTCACCATTCTCCACACCGTAAAGCAACTTCAGGTCATCAAGGCTTTGGTGATCGCAAAGACGGAGTTTCTGGTGAAGATATTGTTCTTGCAGTTCCAAATGGAACAGTTATTTATGAAAATGGCGAGCAGATAGCCGACCTTGTCGGAATTGGAACAACTTTTCTTGCAGCACGCGGTGGTATGGGCGGTCTTGGCAATAACTCACTAGCTTCTTCTAAGCGTCGAGCACCAGGTTTTGCACTCCTTGGCGAACCAGGCGAAGATAGAATTCTTACACTTGAACTTAAATCAGTTGCCGATATTGCACTTGTGGGCTTTCCAAGTGCAGGAAAATCTTCATTAATTGCAGCAATCTCTGCTGCTCGTCCGAAGATTGCAGATTATCCATTTACAACTTTGGTTCCAAACCTCGGTGTAGTCCAAGCCGGAGACACTCGCTTTACAGTTGCAGATGTTCCAGGACTTATTCCAGGAGCATCTGAAGGTAAGGGCCTCGGTCTTCAATTCCTTCGCCACGTCGAACGCTGCGTTGCACTTGTTCACGTTCTTGACTGCGGAACACTTGAAACGGATCGAAACCCAATTGATGATTTAGATGCAATCGAAAACGAGCTCGCTCTTTATGGCGGACTCGAAGATCGAAAGCGAATTGTTGCACTCAATAAGATCGACTTGCCAGATGGTTCTGCAATGGCAGATATGGTTGAAGATCAATTAAAAGCTCGCGGTTATGACGTTTATAAAGTCTCAGCTGCATCACGTGAAGGACTTCAAGGTCTTCTCTACGCAATGGCTCGTTTGGTTCAGGCGGAACGAGTTGCGGCTAAGGCCGAAGAGCGCACACGTATCATCTTGCGTCCAACAGCAGTTGATGACTCAGGTTTCAGCGTTCAAGTAAATGGTGATGGTTCGTTCTCTGTTCGCGGAGCAAAGGTTTATCGCTGGGTACTTCAAACAAACTTTAAGAATGCAGAAGCTATTGGGTACTTAGCCGATCGCTTGGCACAACTTGGAGTCGAGAAAGCTTTGTTTAAAGCTGGTGCAGTAGCAGGATCTGAAGTTCGTATTGGTTCTGGAATAAACGAAGTTGTCTTCGACTGGGAGCCAACTAT
>WLNN01000056.1 GCA_009699765.1 Actinomycetota bacterium | reverse complement strand
GTCGCCTTTTGTCCCAGGCGTGCGATACGGCCGATGCGTTGTTCTAATCGTGCAGGATTCCACGGAACATCTAAATTGATAATTGACTGCGCAGATTGTAAATTCAAGCCTTCGGAAGCGGCATCGGAGCAGAATACGATTCGAATCTTGCCTTCTTCTAATGCATCTGTGACATCAACTTTTGTAGCTTCCTTTGTGACGCCAAATTGAGAAATCCATACATCATTTCCTGTGTACAAAGAATATCCATCAACATCATTTGCAAGGTCTGACTTCTTGAAAAAATCAAGAAATCCTTCGAGAGTATCTGTGTACCTGGAAAAAACAAGCACCGGAGCAATTTGTACCTTTGAAGTCAACTGTCTAATTGCTTCAATGAACTTGGGATCATGCGAGGATAAATCTTCACCTAGAGCGTCCAGTTCCTTTACAAGATCTGAAAGGGTTTGCACTTCTAAAGCAATTTCATACTTTACGTGCTCAAGAACCTCGAGCAGCTTGACCCTTTCAATCGCAAAACCATCAAGCTGTTCAAAGCCTTCATCGAAACCTTCACCATCATCATCAGCCAAGAGATTAAAATATTGATTTATGGCCTCATAATTTCCTTCCTTTAATCCATCTAAAATCTGCGCTAATTTATCCCTACGCCTGGTAAGACTCTTGTGCGCTGCGAAGAGCGACGATACAAGTCGCTGATAATAGGTTGACTTTGCAAAGCCAATTGGAAACGAATCTGCTGGTCGAATTGCCATTTCAGATCTTCCATATCCATTTGAAAGATAGGCCTCCAAGTGCAACTCAAAGCGCGCATGCGCAGCACTCATTTTTACTTCAGGGGCAGTAAATTTCCTTGTTGGGAATTTATAACCGAATTCCTCAAGACCAGACTTCGTATTTCGGCACGTTAGAAAATTTGCAGGATGAATTTTCATTAGAATGCGTCGAAATGCCTCGAAATTCTTATTAACAAGATTTGCTCTCTCGAATGGATTTGCCTCGGCTAGTCCTTGCAGTTCCAAGATTTTCGCATACTCGGATTCATTGAAAATTTTTGGAAACCACTCGTTTCTTTGAAAAGTTGTCAGTACCAATGTTGAAATGTCCGCAGCATCTTGAAGTGTGGGCTTCTCGTTAGACTGAGCAATAATCTTCAAAGATTTCTCATACATATCAAACCGATCCCAAGGAGCTGGAAGTCCAAGTATTTTCAGAAGGCTGTGATATTCCCCTGGATGAATTTGCATGGGAGTAGCGGTCATTAAAACCAAGTGTGGGACCATTTCTTTCACCTGATCCAGAAGTCTCCAAAGCATCGTGGATTTATGATTCCCGTAATTATCTATCTGCACTCGCGCTGCATGGGCTTCATCAACTAATAACATCTCAGGCAAATCGTCCTTGAAAATTTCTGAATTTTGTCTAGCCCATTGCGCGGAGACCAGCTTTAGCCTGGGTGTCAGTTCTCCGACAAAGCCAGTGGATTTTGCCCAAATAACTCCCTTAGATTCATAGGCTCTCAGTCCTGAGTTCCACTTCCAAAATTCTAGGTTGAAGTGCTTTGACATTTCATCTTGCCATTGAGACAACAATCCTGCTGGTGCAAGAATGGTAATACTCGAGATTTTCTGAATTTGATGCATGTACGCAATGACTGCTCCAGCCTCTAGAGTCTTTCCTAGACCAACCTCATCCGCCATTAGTACTCGAATTGGCCATCGATTCAATGCTTCCGAGTAAACACGCTCTTGGTGTGGATATAGTGCCGCATTTAAAATACTATTCGGCGCGTGCAGTGTTGATTGAATTGCTAGCTCTAAGATTTCTTTGGTTATTCCACTGCTATTTGTAGATACCTTTTCTTCGATTGCTGCAAGAGGATTAGCAGGATTTCCGAGAGTTCTAAGCAGGGCTGTTGTGAAAGAATCATCTAACTCATGAATTTCTACCGCTTCATCTTCTCCATCCCAGATACGTTGAAAACTTGAAGTGAGAGGTTCAATCATCGAGGGATCAGAGTTCCAAGAAAAATTGAAATGCATCTCTTCAATGTTGTTTTGTCCACCTCTGGTTTCGTTCAAGCTTCCAGTGCCGGCGATTGTATTCCCTATTGAATCCCGAAAAATCATCCGCTTTTGGTGATAAATGCCTGATGTATTTCGGGGGGATGCAACCCTAACTTCCAAGAGATCTAATTTCATCATCCATCCAATTGTCGTGATGGCATTTTTTTCCACTTGATTTACCAGATATCCAACTTCAGTAATTAGTCTCTTCTTGCATTCTTCCACTAAGTCTGCCGGCAGTAAATTTCCCATAGTCCACGCGGTAACCAAATCCATTGGTACATCGTGAATCCCAATCACTAACCGCATCTTGCCATTCTTTCGGAAAAGCTGTTCCAAGCCTTCAGCAACAGAAACAAGAGCGTTCACTGAAAAGTAACCCGTTAAACGGTCATACGAGATTGACTGACCCAATACTGGCCTTACAAATAATTCAAGGATTTCCTTGCCCTCTGCAGAGTAAAAATTCTTGATACCAAGTTTCCTAAAGTCCCCTTCGGCTTGCATAGCTTAAACTTCGTCTAGAGCATCGAGGATTTCATCACAAATTTCTTTGTCACCATCTTTGGAGTTTCGTGTGATGGCTCCGCCATCAACCAACTGTTGAAGCAAATCTCTTGCGTAAGCAACTTGTGCTCCACTTAGCGATCCAGAAGTTCTCTTAGTTCTCTGAAAGCCACTTAGCGCTTTGCGACTTTTCTCAGTAAGCAATTGAAAGGCTTCGGCTTTTTTTGCAGCATGTCCAAAAGCTTCAGAAGGGAGCCCTGCGACTTTTTCAGTAACCGATGGTCCTGAAATATTTCGAATTGCAGCTTCGACGACCGAGGAGGGGGCGTGTTTAGACCCTGTTGAAGATAAGGCTTCTAGTGCTGCTTTGATTGCGCCAGTGGAAGCTGACGCAAGACTGAACCAAGTAGTTGGCGGTGGATTCTGCCCTGCCAATAATTGCAAGCTTTCATCATCCAAGGAAGCAAGATTGAGGGCTGCTTGCAACTCAGCGGGACGTACATTTAACGCCACCGCACCAATCTTTAGATTAATGCCTGCCGATGAAAATGCCTCGGATAGTCCAGTCAACCACTGATCAAATGGCAGCATCTCTAAATTTTCCCAAGCGTTAATTAATTTAGTGAATTTATCTTCAAATTGATTCTCTTCCAATTCACTAGCCATTTTTGGCTCCAACCTGAACCCTCGAAGCCAAAGAACTGTGCAGCCAATTGTCACGGTTTTCTTTCGCTTTTTCATAAGAATAGCCGTGGTACTTCATCATAAATCCAATCAATACTTCGGAAAGCGCAAGGGTAGATACTAGTAATTGGTCTGTTGAATATTGATACACCCTTGATTGCGTATTTATTATTATCTGTAAATCTCTCGTAGGTTCATCAAAAATGTAGTCCCACGGAAGTCTTTCATCTTCCAAATCTTCAAGACGATTAGAAAGACTATAAATGGAGTTTTCAATTTGAATATCCCCCAAAGAGCCATGCGCCAACAGGTTTGGGATAGCAGCTGGCTTGGATGCGGTATGTGGAGTCGGTACTGAGTTGACATCAACTATCGGGGCATCAGGAGGAAGGCATGTAACAATTGCCCCATAAGCTTGCTGAAGACCTGTGATTGCTTTAGCGCTTCGAGTGGGATCTTTCTTATTCTTTGCCATGTCACCGGAGGCCTTAACTGCAGGCTTAAGTAGTTCCTTCATGGCCTCTTTGACATTCTTCCACTCCGCCGTACCTTTATTCAGTCCATTCTTATGAAAATTTGCATTTACAAACGGGAGCTCAATTTCACCAACGACGCGTGAGTTCATGAGGTGCGCTCGAATGAAGTCTTTATTCCATGCGTCTACCAATTGCTTCTCTCGATAAATATTTATTCCATAATTTCCATCGTTGTGTGTCTTCTTGTCTAAACCTACCCAGCCAGTCACTACATCAGAACCAATTTTGAGATTGATTGGAATCTTTGATCCTTCAATTAAGTCATATCGCTTGGGTTGAACTTCAAAGTCATTAACCAGAATCTTGTCGCCAGACTCTAAATGCGGTTTATATGCCATTCCAATTAATTCAGTGACGGCAGTGGGGATAGTAAAACTTTCTCTTAATCTCTTCACAACGATTGCTGTCCCATGCGCGCGGGAGCCTAGTGGGCTAATTTTTGAATCGAACTTACGCTTCTCGACGCCCATTTTCCAGTCTGTCCGGTCAGCATTCTTTAGCCAAACTTCTAAATCGACTTCAACAATGTATTCATTCTCGTCGTTGGCAGGCCTGGAAGTAATTTCCCAGAGCAAACCTAAGCTCGCGCACGCGGCTTTCATTCCGAGACCGTACATTCCCTTTCTAGTTCTTGTATTGCCTGTTACCGCATCCATGAGGGCCGAGAGTCGCATGGCTTCGCCAAGGACTCGACGTTCCATTCCTTGACCATTATCAATTATTGAGACACTCTCATCGGTAACAGCTATTTCAATTTCAATTGGTGCCACTTGAAATTCATCGATCGGCACTTTTGCATCCATACAATTTGCGACGAGTTCCGCAATCGCCTGAGGAACGGTGTAATTTGCAGCACCAATATCCACAAGAAGGCGGCGATCGGGTGTGGCATCAAAGAACTCAATATCTTTACCCATTACCTAGTTTTCTCCGTCCCATTTGAATAGAGCATACCCAAATTACCTACACTTAATCTAGATAAATCTGGGGTTTATTCCTATTTATACTTAAACTCCGGGCAGCAGTTTCGACAGGCTCTTTTTGATGCGAAGGCAACACCCCATCCAATTGGTGTTATTGGGTGAATATTCATTCCTTTCTCATCCGCCTCTGCCTGGCCAGCAGACAAAGTTTCGCAATTGGGTCTGTTGTGAAACGCTAAACCGCCACTCGTAACATAAACAGTTTTATTGATTCCGTGCGGAGGAATTTTGCAGTGAGAGCATTGCCCTAAATCAAGTTCATGAATGCATTTTTCATACATAGTCTATTTTAATCCTTTCTTAAAACTTATGGAAGGAGCTCTGAAAGGTACTGTGCGATTTCTTCTGGTTTATCAAAATCAGAAATTTCATAGCGCGTGCAATTCTTGGACATCACCGCGAATTGAGAGTCCGGAAAGACGCTTTCACCTGCCGCACCAGGATCTTCACGTGTGTACATTCCTACTGCGAGAATCAATAAGGCTTTTCCATTATTTTCCTTCTTTCGAAGAACACGACCCATTCGCTGCACAGTCTGTCGATATTTTCCATTTCCTTTACCTAAGAAAAGCCCTATCTGGGCATTTGGAATATTGACACCTTCATCAAGAATTTGTGGCGAAATTATTGCTTTCGTCAAATCCTCCTGAAGAGCCCTAAAGGCGTCTTTTCGTCCGAATTGCTCAGTATCAGAGTCAATATAGGTCACGGGAACTTGCAGATCAGTTAAGTCATCGTGCAATTCCTTGCCTTGAATTTTAGTGTTTGCAAAAACTAGCGTTCTGCCAAAATCTCGAACTTTTGGTGCAATTAATTCCAATACACTCGACTGAGACTTGAATTTTCGCGTGATTTTGTCATACTCACTTCGCGCTCTGAGATATTTTTTCGCGAGTGGCGTGAAACTAGGATGCTTCGACAAAATCACTCGATCTAAAATCGCATCGAAATCTTCATCTGCGTCATATGGAAATTCGAGAGAGGGTTCGAGAATTTCTGAGAGAACTGCACTGACAGCCAAATCTGCTTTATCTAAATCTTTTTGCGTATACTCTCTGTCCGGCTTGGTGGTGAGATCAACTTTTTGATACGTGACTCCAAATCCTTGCACCGGACTGTAAGGAACTCGAATCGTAAGTAAGTTGTATTCACATATAACTTTATCCCTAAGAGCCTTATAAATCGGATAGTCAGCAACCTTGATTCCTCCGAAGTATGGAAGTAATCCATAATCATCGAACCCGCTGACTGTTGCAGACAGTCCAAGTCGTCGCTCAAAAAATCCACCAAGAATAATTCGCCCAGTTGGGTCGTTGTACTGATGGACCTCATCAGCAACCAGGAGTCCTGGATTAGATTGATCTGGCATGAGTTCGGGTCTATCGGAGAGGGACTTATCTAAGGCGATTAAAACCCTTCCAGGTTTTGCGTTGGGCGGGTCCATAACCGAATAGTGATCTTCGCAACTTAGTTCTCGAACGTTTTCTCCAAGCTTGAAGACCCTCGATTCTTCCTCTAGAAGATACCCCGTGATATCACTTTCAGTTGTGCTTAACAATTCATCCTTTTTCCATTGTCCCTTGATTGCCAGTCTGTGCGTTAAAAGAACTACGGGCAAACCATCTTCATAAGCTTCAAGAATCGCGGCAACTCCGATTCTAGATTTACCGGTTCCCGTCGCTGCTGCAATGATTCCTTGGCGACCATGCGCAGCCCATGAAGCAATGGCAGACTGCTGCCAAGGTAGCAACCCCTTCGAATCACCCCGAGTCAAAAAAGACATTCCTTTTTGAGAAATCTTGAACTCTTTGGTTGATTTCGCAAGTCCCAGAAATTTCTGAGTAGCGAATCTGTTCATAAGTAAAGTTTCACTACCATGGTCTCTTGATGTAACCAAAAAGCTCGATACAAATGAAATTGAATCAGATGGAGCGCAGTTGTGAATCGGGCACCATCTGGATTCTTTATCCTGAACTTCTTCAAAGAAAGACTCTTTAGGTTTATTCCAGTTGCTAATCATCGATCGCAGTAATCGAATTTGTGCTAACCGACATGGATACCCATAAAGTCGATTATCAGAATGATTCCCAAAGAATTCGAGATTGGAATTAACTTCTGGGTCTTCGAGCCAGTCCGTAAGCATTATGGCTCTGCGCACTTCAGGGGTGTCGAAGGGCTCATCGACATTCGCATCTAGGAATTCCCGAAAGCCAATCCACTCACCTGAATTTGAATTTTGAAAGTTTCTTGATATGAATTCTGATGAGAGTTCTTCGATTAACCCAGGCGATAAATTGTAGATTTCATGCCAAATCTCAACAGCACCATCAATACCCTTAGATTTTGCAAAGTATTGAATTTTCTTCTTGAGAGATTGACAGTACTCGGATGTATCAATCAAACCTGTTTCATAGTGATGTCTCTTGATTCTTTCGTAATACTTAACAGGGTCTGCCCGAAATAGATGTGCGATTACTTCACCTGTATCAGCTGACTCGATTTTTTCAAGCGCCTCTAAAGCCAACTCACCGATAATTGAATCTTCACGGTTTTGCCAAAATCGACTCAATAAATTGGCGTACAGCTTGAGATCGCCAACCGCCCTTGCAGATACTGCGCGTGCGATGTCATTTAAGTTGTCTCTCACTAGGGACTTACCTTTTGGGATACCTTCAATGCCTAACAGTCCTTCGGGGTTTGCGTGAATCAACATTGCTTTCACGACATCGCGATACCATCGAAAATCTGTATCCTGGGAATGAAAATTCTCCCCATATTCTGCTGCTAGCGTTCCAACAGAACTCCAAAACCACTCTTCACCAAATATCACTTCTGATATAGGCAAACTTGAAACTCTCTCATCTGGATTATGCGGAAATAGAGCACGAAGCCTCAAGCATTGTTTCTTCGTGACTTGATAAGGGTTGTTGATTAATTCATCACGGAGAGAAATCAACTCCTGATCGATGTTTGAAATATCAGGAGCTTTACTCATCGAAGTTTGGAATCTCCCAATTCATGTGTTCAATAAAATCCATGACATCCCATTGATAGGTAACGGCTCTGCCCCATGCGAAATCCTTACCGGTTACCGTTTCAATGTCTAGGGTTCGCAAGTAATACTTTCCTTTGCGAGGGGTGAGATTCGAAAGCTTGATGTTCACGGCTTCGCTGACCAGCTTGCCTTCGGCGCAGCTGGGTTCGCAGAGGTTTTCGTAGAAGATTCCGGTGCCGGTGGCTCCATTTTGGGACCAAGAGCTCCATTGGATCTTGTCTACGTATAGCCCGCCATCGGCGCAGGTAAAGGTGATTGCCTTGGGTTTGTACTCGGGAAATTCGCAATCCCAGGTGAGAACTTCTGTCGGCTTTAACTTAATTGCAGCTGGTTCTTCTGGTTGCGTTACGAGGTAATTCGTAGCAAGTGCGGCGGATAGGAACACCGCACCTGCTACGAAGAT
>WLNN01000055.1 GCA_009699765.1 Actinomycetota bacterium | reverse complement strand
CTTACCGCTGGTGCAACCGCTGATCCGGTTAAGGATTACCTCAAGCAGATTGGCCGCGTAGCCCTCCTTAATGCAGAGCTTGAAGTAGAGCTCGCAACGCGAGTTGAAGCAGGTCTCTTTGCAGAAGAGAAGTTAAAGCACGATAAGAAACTCGAGAAGAAGTTAAAGCGCGAACTCGAATGGATCGTTGAAGATGGAAAGCGCGCAAAGAATCACTTGCTAGAGGCGAACCTTCGTCTCGTTGTATCTCTTGCAAAGCGTTACACAGGTCGTGGAATGTTGTTCTTGGACTTGATCCAAGAAGGTAACCTCGGTCTTATCCGTGCAGTCGAGAAGTTCGACTACACAAAGGGTTACAAGTTCTCAACATATGCAACTTGGTGGATTCGTCAGGCGATTACTCGTGCGATGGCAGATCAAGCCCGTACGATTCGTATTCCAGTTCACATGGTTGAAGTCATTAACAAGCTTGCACGTGTTCAGCGTCAGATGCTTCAAGATCTTGGTCGCGAACCGACCCCAGAAGAGCTTGCTAAAGAACTTGATATGACACCAGAGAAGGTTGTCGAAGTTCAGAAGTACGGCCGCGAACCAATCTCATTGCACACACCTCTTGGTGAAGAAGGAGATTCAGAGTTCGGTGACCTCATTGAAGACTCTGAGGCGATCAAGCCAGAAGAGGCAGTCACATTTACAATCTTGCAAGAGCAGTTGATGCAGGTCCTTGGTGGCCTCACCAATCGCGAAGCAGATGTAATTAAGGCTCGCTACGGACTTACAGATGGACAGCCAAAGACACTTGATGAGATCGGAAAGGTTCATGGGGTTACTCGCGAACGTATTCGCCAGATTGAATCCAAGACAATGTCCAAGCTACGCCACCCGTCACGCTCGCAGGCCCTTCGCGACTACCTAGATTAAGCCGTTTAGGTCTCGCTTCATCAGAAAAAGCCTGATTTAGCCTCCCAGTAGACGACCAGTCACGCAATCCAAGGGTATTCAGCCTTCTTTTTTCACTTTACAATGCGGCAATGATTAAAGTGAAGAAATCTACCTACACGCGCTTTGTTACGGCATTCGCTCTGGCAATTTCTTTTTTAACAGTTCCATCCAATTTGTCTTCTGCAATTGCTGCGGTTAACCCAACATGTTCTACAAGCATTACACAATCTGGGTACGTCCGCACGGTCGCAATTACATCGACCACTTTATGTGATTACATTCCTCCCACAGGAATTTCAACAATCACTATTCAATTGATTGGCGGCGGCGGCGGCGGTGGTGGTGGATCTTGGAGTGGAACACACGGCGGTGGTGGCGGTGGTGGTGGCGCTGGCGCCGTAAGCAACTTTTCTTTATCTGTCGTTGCAGGAAATAGGTATCCAGTTCAAATTGGAGCAGGCGGCTCGGCTGGATCGGGCGCATCTACACAAGGTGGCACAACGGGTACAAATGGTGGCACTGGATCGGCAACTACCTTCAATGGACAGTATTCAACCCCAGGAGGTTCTGGAGGAACTGGTGGAAATGCTGATGTAGGTGGAACTGGTGGCGCAAACGGTGGAATTGTTTCAGGTTCTTCAACGTACAACGCAGCTGGATTTGCATCTCGCGCCGGCGGTTCGGAAAATAACGGTAATGGAGGTGGAGGTCAAACAATGTTGTCCTCATCATCTGTTAACGCAACGTCGAACTTACCAGGAGCTGGCGGACGTCCCGTTACTGTTGGAGTCAATAGTGCAAGTGTGCTTTACGCGGGTGCCGGCGGTTCCAACAATTCAAGCGGTGACAACACCGTAGATGGAGTAAGAGGCGGAACGAGTTCCTTAGCAGCGAACTCTGGCCCCGCAAATACTGGCTCGGGCGGATCTGGTGGACATGGTTGTGCTGGGAGTTCGAGTACGTGTGCGAATAAAGATGGGGCTGCAGGCACAGCGGGTCTTCTCTTTATTAAGTACAATCTAAATTTTTCAATTACTCAAAACGGTGGCGCAGCAGCTACTAGTTCAGGAAATGTTGGAACTGCTTATGCTGATGTAACAATAACAATGTTAGGAGCGAATGGATCAGTCACATACTCGGCACCTGACGGGCTTCCAGCGGGACTTTCACTTAACGCAGCCACGGGAGTTATTTCTGGTACTCCAACTGTGGTGCAGCAAACTACTCTTTATTCAATTTCTGCAACCGACTCGATTGGGGCAGTATCCACTAAAGCTGGATTTGCAATTGCTCCTGGGATACAGAGTGCCCTTACTTTTTCTGCACAGAATTTAACTTATGGCGTACCTACAGCGCTCACTGCTTCTGGTGGATCAGGCAATGGCACAATTACCTTTAGCACTACAAGTGCTGATTGTGTTTTAACCGGAACTCGAGGAGAAACTGTCACGGCACAGAAAGCATCAGGAAATTGTGACATCGTGGCAACAAAAGCGGCAGATTCAAGTTATTACATAGCGAGTAAGTCCGCAACTTTTACAATGACAAAATTAGCAAGTTCAGTTTCAATCGCAGTTTCTCCTGTTTCTCCTCGTGAAGCAGGTACGGAAATAACAATAACTGCAACAGTTGGCAGCGGAAATACGGGAACAGTTACCTTTAGTGCAAACGGTTCACAAATCACTACATGTGGAAGCAGTGGAAGTGTCAATATTTCTGGGACTTCCGCTACATGTTCATGGGTGCCAACATCAAGTGGCAGTCCATATACACTCTCCGCAAGTTACTCAGGCAATGCCACTTATAGTTCGTCAAACGCTACTACCTTGAGCTACACAATCTACCCAAGCATCACATTGTCCTATCCCGGCATTTCGACCTCATTCGGGACCGCTCAAACATCTACGCCGACGATTTCTGGCGGTACCGGATCATCTTCATCGTGGAATTGGTCCATTGTTAAGGATTCAGATTTATCAGCTGTCTCTGGGATCTCTATAAATGCTTCAGGTGTAGTAAGTGCATCTGCAAGCACATCTACTGGAACCTACGCGATGCGCGTTACTGCGACAGATACTGTAGGTGTCACAAAGAACGCTCTGATCAACATCGTTATCGGTCTCAGCAGTGCTGCGAATCCATCAGTAAGTAGTGCGGAAACGACAATGACGGCTGGTGGCATCGTCCATCTAACAGCAAGAGTTCTTTCATCGGCTACAGGAACAATTGCTTTTAAAGTTGGAGCAACCACCATTTCAGGTTGTGGGTCAGTGTCAATCGCAAGCGGTTCAGCTTCGTGCGATTGGACAACTACCACTGTTGCAGGCTCACCCTTTTCTGTAACTGCCGCATATTCAGGTGATGGAAGTTTTTCGGCAGCAACTTCAAATTCGATATCAATCTCGGTAATCGATCCAGGAGCCTTTGCATATTCCTCTCAGAGTAAAACTTTTGGTGAGGGAACGACAGCAATTCCCACAATTTCAGGTGGAGCTGGTGGATATACAACTTGGAGAGCGGTTAGTGCATCAGATTCCAATACAGTTCTCGGAGTATATATAAATGCGTCAGGTGTCCTGACGATTGCTCCATCACTCGCAGCTGGTTCCTACACAATAGATATCACGGCTAACGATTCTAATGGTGTTGCTGGATTTGGGCGTTTTGCACTAACAATTACACAAGCAACTTCAATAATTACTTTGTCTGCTAAAACCGTTACCGGGGCAACACTTACTTCGGGAACTTTGGGAAGACAAGTCCGGCTCGTAGCAACCTTTAATATTCCGGTAGTAGGCCAGGTAGTTATCTCCGATGCTCGAGGAACAATTTGTACAACATTTGCAAGTAATTATTCAGGAGAGTGTTGGTGGGGACCAATGGATGCCACGTATTCTCCCTATGCGCTAACAGCAACTTTTGCGGGCAATGCAAGTGCAACGGCCGCAACTTCGAATACGATGACTAACTTTGTCTGGAATTCTGCGATGTCTGTCTCACATTCAAATCGAACCGTGGAGACGGGAAAGAGTGCAACTATTTCTCCCACAATTTCCGGGGGAACTGGCTTGCCGTCTTCGTGGGGCTGGGGAATTTCCCAGTATCTTACCGGCAAAGCAATCGGCGGAATTACGATTAACAGTAGCGGTGTGATTAGCGTAAGTGGCTCAGTGGCACCAGCTACATATTCGATAATGGTGTCTTCCGCAGATCTTGCTGGTGCCTATTTCTACAACTATGTAACAATCACTGTAACCGATGTGCTTCCTCCTGATTTTTCAATCAGCAGTACAAGTGAGACCGCTACCGTCTCGAGTGCAATTACAGGATTTACCGTATTGAACGTCGGCGGAGATATAAACCGATTTGAATTAAGCGGAACTTTGCCAGCGGGGCTTACTTTCACAAGTTCATCAGGGCTAATTACTGGAACACCGACAGAAACATCAACCGCAACTGATTACATTATTTCTGCATATAACTTAGGCGGCGTTGATACAGCAACCTTCACTCTGTCTATAAATTCAGCCAGTATCCTTGTTTCGACAATTACCATCTCTCTTGCTGGTGGAGCTGTCACTGTTTCAAAGGGAACCGCAATCAATATCACCGCCGCGGTAAATGTTGCAGGAAAAGTTAAGTTCTATGCAAACGGCAAGGTGATTGGTGGTTGTGCTTCAAAGAGTGCAACAACAAGTGCTACTTGTTCTTGGAAACCAACAGTTCAAGGCCAGCGCGTAACACTTACGGCACTTCTAGATCCAACTTCAAATTCATATTCAAATGTGCGATCTAGTAACTTGCAGGTACAGGTAGTAAGAAGAACGGGCCTCCGCGGTTAGCGAAGGCCCGTCTCATTAATTCTTAATTTACTTAGATTCAACCAGACGCTCTGACTCGTCTTGAATCTTTACTGCAATTGCAGCGAGCTTCTCTGCGTACTCCTTACCGTGGTGAGCACAGAACATCAGCTCGCCTCCGGTTGCTAATACTGCGCGGACATATGCCTGTGCGCCGCAACGATCACAGCGGTCGAGGGCATTGAGGGGTGTGGATTCGAGTAGTACTTGCTCGGTCATCGCGCTCTCCGTTCGTAGTCCTATATAAAGAATCAGAGGCTAGTGATTGCCTCTGACATTGGAACATCATGCCATCTCGTTTTATTCCCCGCTCGTTAAATAAGGGAGGAATATCTTGATTTCTCGGTTTATTGCCACAATTAACTCGATATCAACCAATATGTGAGATTCACCTCGGCGCGCTTAACTGATTGCAAACGATTCGCTGACTAATCTTGGCCACCGTGACTGCCAATGATGAGCTGAATTTTGACGCTCCAATAACTGAAGCCGGAAGTAAAGATAGCTATACGGCAAAGGATCTCGCAGTCCTTGAGGGCCTCGATGCGGTTCGTAAGCGCCCAGGAATGTATATCGGTTCAACTGATTCGCGCGGTCTCATGCACTGTCTCTGGGAGATCATCGATAACGCGGTGGACGAATCTTTAGCTGGTCATTGCAAGAAAATTGAAATCAATCTTGAAGCAGATGGATCCGTTGAAGTCCATGATGATGGTCGCGGAATTCCTGTTGATAAAGAACCGAAGACGGGTCTTACTGGCGTTGAAGTTGTTCTCACTAAATTGCATGCTGGCGGAAAGTTCGGCGGCGGATCTTATGCAGCATCAGGCGGACTCCACGGAGTTGGTGCATCGGTTGTGAATGCTCTTGCAGAGCGTCTTGATGTTGAAGTTGATCGAAATGGCAAGATTTATTGGATGTCATTTAAGCGCGGAACTGCAGGTATTTTTGATGGCGATGGTCCGAAGGCAGATTTCACAGAACAATCCGGCCTTCGCATTATCGGCAAGATTTCTTCAAAGGTAACTGGCACACGTGTTAAGTGGTGGTCAGATAAGCAAATCTTCCTCAAGGATGCATCCCTTGATATTGAAGATATTTACGCACGTGCGCGCCAAACATCTTTCTTAGTACCTGGCCTCTCTCTGACAGTAAACGATAACCGTACGAAAGAGAAGACAACTCAAACCTTCTTCCATAAGGGCGGAATCTCTGAGTACTGTGATTTCTTGCAACCAGATCAGTCGGTTGGTGAAGTTATTCGTATTTACGGTACGGGTCACTATCAAGAGACCGTTCCAGTTCTTGATGACAAGGGACATATGGTCTCCACTGAGGTCGAGCGCGATATGGAAGTTGATATCGCAATGAAGTGGGGCGAGGGCTTTGACTCCACGATTCGTTCTTTTGTTAACATCATTGCAACTCCAAAGGGCGGAACTCACCTTCAGGGCTTTGATCGCGCAATCACAAAATCATTTAACGAGGCGATGCGCAGCGCTGGCATCTTGAAGAAGAACGAAGCAGATGTAATCAAAGATGACATCATGGAAGGCATAACAGCTGTGGTAACAGTGCGTATGTCGGAGCCACAGTTCGAAGGTCAGACTAAGGAAGTTCTTGGAACAGCAGCTGCGACAAAGATTGTTAGTCAAGTTGTTGCAGATAAGTTAAAAGAATTCTTCGCAACCACACGCCGAATCGATAAGGCCAATGGCAAGTTGATTATGGAGAAAGTTGCTGGTGCATCTCGTACTCGTATCAGTGCGCGTGTTCATAAAGATCTTCAGCGCCGCAAGAATGCGCTCGAGTCTTCAAGTTTGCCAACAAAGCTCTCTGATTGTCGTTCAGAGGATGTCACTCGTACCGAGCTCTTTATTGTCGAAGGTGACTCTGCACTTGGCACAACAAAGGCAGCAAGAAACTCTGAATTCCAGGCAATCTTGCCGATTCGAGGCAAGATTCTTAATGTGCAGAAGGCATCACTTTCTCAGATGCTCGATGATAAAGAATGTGGATCAATCATTCAGGTTATCGGTGCTGGTTCTGGTAAATCATTCGAGCTCGATGACGCTCGCTATGGTCGCGTTATCTTGATGTCAGATGCTGACGTTGATGGAGCGCACATTCGTTGCTTGCTACTGACTTTGATGTATCGCTACATGCGTCCGCTTATTGATGCTGGCCGCGTATTTGCTGCAATCCCACCTCTGCACCGCATTGAGGTAATGGGTGGCGGCGGTAAGAAGGGCTCATTCCTTTACACATACTCAGATGATGAGATGAAGAAGGTAACCGCCGAGCTTTCAAAGCAGGGCAAGCGTTGGAAAGAGCCAATTCAGCGATACAAAGGTCTTGGCGAGATGGATGCAGATCAGTTGCGCGAAACAACTATGGATCCAGATGTTCGCACCCTTCGTCGAATTACCGTCACTGATGCTGCGGCAGCAGAGGCGATGTTTGAACTTCTTATGGGCTCAGATGTAGCGCCTCGTAAAGAATTTATTGCTAACGCTGAGATTGATCGCGACTCAATCGACGCTTAACAGTTAAGTCTTTAGTCGATCGAGACGAGATCGAAGTATTCATCTTTCCAAATATCTTCATCGCCATCAGGTAACAAGATAACTCGTTCTGGCTTAAGCGCCTGGACTGCGCCCTCGTCGTGAGAGACCATTACGACCGAGCCCTGATATTCACTTAGGGCTGCAAGGATTTCCTCGCGTGATGCGGGGTCTAAGTTATTTGTAGGCTCATCAAGTAAGAGAACATTTGCGCCGGAGACCACAATCGTTGCGAGTGCCAAGCGAGTTCGCTCGCCACCTGATAAAACTTTCACTGGCTTATGAACATCATCTCCTGCAAATAAGAATGAACCAAGAACGTTGCGAGCTTCTGGTTCTCGAATATCTGGGGTTGCAGACATCATATTTTCAAGAATTGTGCGCTCGAAATCTAACATTTCATGCTCTTGGGCGTAGTAGCCAATCTTCAAACCGTGGCCATGATCAACTTTTCCAGTATCTGATTCAAGTTCGCCAGCGAGAATACGCAAGAGCGTTGTCTTTCCTGCTCCGTTAAGACCAAGGATTACAACACGAGAACCCTTATCAATTACACAAGAAACGTCGGTAAAGATTTCAAGTGATCCGTAGTTCTTAGATAATTCTTCACCAGATAGCGGAGTCTTGCCGCAAGGAGCTGGTGTTGGAAAGCGAAGCTTTGCGACTTTATCTGAGACACGAACATCTTCAAGTGATGAACGAAGTTTCTCGGCACGACGTAACATTCCTTGAGCCGCAGTTGCCTTTGATGCCTTGGCGCGCATTTTCTCGCCCTGCTTCTGCAAAATCTCCGCACGCTTTTCCGCATTTGCTCGCTCTTTCTTACGGCGATGTTCATCAGCCTCTCGCTGCAAAAGATATTGTTTCCAGCCCATGTTATAGACATCGAT
>WLNN01000054.1 GCA_009699765.1 Actinomycetota bacterium | reverse complement strand
GGCCCCAAAGGTCATTCAGTAGTGAAGTGGTTCAACCACCCACTTGTCACATCAAGTGATGCTTACATCACAGCCGATCGTATTTTGGTGATGATTGGCGCAGCAGGCATCTTCTTCATTCTTAACCGAGTCATCAACCACACCAAACTTGGCCTCGGTATCCGTGCGGTATCACAGGATGAGCGAACTTCAATCTTGATGGGCGTCAATGTCAATCGCATCATTTCCTACACATTCTTGCTCGGTGGCGTTCTAGCGGGCTTAGGCTCAGCCTTCTATATGGTCTTCTATGAAACTACCAAGGCAAATGTTGGATTCCTAATCGGTATTTCAGCATTCACTGCTGCAGTCCTTGGCGGAATCGGAAATGTGAAGGGCGCTCTCTATGGCTCATTTGCGCTTGGTCTTTTCCAGCAATATACATCTGCAGTTCTTGGATACAACTGGAAAGATGTTGTCACATTCGTGATTTTGGTATTCGTTTTGCTAGTTAAGCCAACTGGCCTCTTCGGTGAAGCGCTACAGAAAGCGAGAGTGTAGTTATGGCTAAATTTAATGCTCGTGATCGTTTTGGAGATTGGTGGGATAAATCAAATCCTGCTCAGCGCACAATTTTTCGAATCGTCGTAATTGGGTTTTTCTATGCACTTCCTCTGCTCAACAACCCAGTAATTGATACTCCTGAGACATCATTTAAGTCGGTGCTTTTCTATCCACTAATTATGTTTAGCTTGATGGCAGTGGGTCTAAACGTTGTTGTTGGAAAGTCGGGAATCCTCGATCTTGGATATGTAGCTTTCTTCGCGATTGGTGCTTATACACACGCCGTGATGAGCGCTCATACCTCACTCAACTTCTGGGAGATCCTCCCATTTGCAATGGGCTTTGCGATGCTCGCCGGAGTCATCCTCGGACTACCAGCTTTACGTCTGCGTGGTGATTACCTAGCGATTATTACCCTCGGCTTTGGTGAAATTGTTCGCATTATCGCGGTCAATACATCTGCAATTGGAGGAGCTGCGGGTATTACTGGAATCCCTGGTCCAACTTCTATCTTCGGTTTTGAATTTACAGTAATGGATCCACGTCCATATTACTGGCTAACACTTACAATTTTGTGTTTAGTTATCTGGGGAGTTCTTCGACTTACTCACCGCAAGCCAGGTCGCGCTTGGGAAGCTATTCGCGAAGATGAAGATGTCGCCGAATTTATGGGTGTAGCAACTTTGAAATATAAGTTGTGGGCATTTATTATCGGCGGCGCTGTGGGTGGAATTGCTGGTGCAATTTATGCATCTCAGATTCGCTCAATCCAACCCGAACTCTTTACCCTCAATCTCTCAATCATGATTCTTGCCTGCGTTGTCTTTGGCGGAATGGGAAATATCTGGGGAGTTATCCTCGGCGCAGTCCTCTTGGGATATATCCCCGAGAAGCTGCGATTCCTAAGTGATTACCGAATCATCTTCTTTGGACTGCTGATGGTAGTGATGATGAATATTCGCCCTAATGGATTAATGCCTCGCAAGAAGCGTGAAAAGATTGGAGAGAAGACATCATGACAAAGAAACTTCTCGAAATAAATAATCTTGTCGTCAAGTTTGGTGGCGTTACCGCTCTCAATGAGGTAAATCTCCATGTTAATGAAGGCGAGATTGCCGCTCTTATCGGACCGAATGGTGCTGGTAAGACAACTGTCTTTAATATCGTAACTGGTTATTACACACCTGCATCAGGTGATGTTCTCGTTGATGGTAAGTCAGTTCTAGGTCTACGCCCATACAAGATTGCACGAGCTGGTCTTGGTCGTACCTTTCAGAATATTCGTCTCTTCGGAGATATGACAGCGTTAGAAAATGTTGCAACAGCTGCAGACTCACTCAATCAATCTGGACTCATCGGATCACTCTTTGGAGTTCCTCGTAGTCGACGTGATGAGAAGAAGAGCATGGAGACCGCGATGGAGCTCTTGACCTTTATCGGTCTCGATCATCGCGCACATCAGATGGCAAAGAATCTTCCTTATGGAGATCAACGCCGCCTTGAGATAGCACGAGCACTCGCTCTCAATCCAAAGGTTCTGCTTCTCGATGAACCAGCAGCGGGATTTAACCCACAAGAGAAAGTCGAACTAGGTAACCTAATTCGAAAGATTAAGGATCGCGGATTCGCAGTTCTCCTTATCGAACATGATATGAGTCTTGTGATGAAGATTTCGGATCGAATCTCAGTTCTTGATTTCGGGCAGAAAATCGCAGAAGGAAAGCCAGAAGAGATTCAGAGCAATCAACGTGTAATCGATGCCTACCTAGGAGTTGCAGAAGATGCTTCTTGAAATTGATAACGTCCACGTCTCCTACGGCAAAATCAAAGCTATCAAGGGAATCTCGCTCAAGGTAGGTTCTGGCGAGATTGTTACATTGGTTGGCGCAAACGGCGCCGGCAAGACCACTTTGCTCAAGACGATATCTGGAATTCTTCAGCCAGCTTCGGGCAACATTAACTATCAAGGAAAGCCGCTCTCTGATATCAAGCCATTTGAGAGAGTTTCAGAAGGTATTTGTCAGGCACCTGAAGGCCGCGGAATTTTTCCTGGCATGACAGTTCTCGAAAACCTTGAAATGGGAAAGTTCAGCCGAATCGCTGCGAAGTCAGAGAATGAACAAGATCTCAATATGGTCTTTGATCTCTTTCCTCGATTGAAAGAACGTATCTCACAATTCGGTGGAACTCTCTCAGGAGGAGAGCAGCAGATGCTAGCTATTGGTCGCGCTCTTATGAGTCGTCCGCGACTATTGCTACTCGATGAACCATCAATGGGTCTTGCTCCAAAGTTCATTGCGCAAATCTTTGAAATCATTCAGGAGATTAAGAAGCAGGAAGTAACAATTCTTTTGGTGGAACAGAATGCCGCTAAGGCGCTATCGATTGCAGATCGCGCCTATGTTCTTGAAACTGGTCTCATCACCATGGAGGGCACCGGTAAGGAACTTCTTAACGATCCGAAGGTTCGCCAGGCTTACCTTGGACATGGTGCTTAATAGAAGCTAGAAGTTAGCGCTGAGCAAGAATTAAGCAAGTGATACGGGCAGTGCAGGTGCGCTGCCCGTCTTCATTTTCTATCTCAATCTGGTAGCTGCACATTGTTTTACCAAGGCTGATTGCAGTCGCTGTTGCAGTCACAAATCCAGAACGCGCTGATTTGTGGTGAGTTGCATTGATATCGACACCAACAATCATCCGATCTGGACCTGCATGTAGCGCAGTTCCGATAGAACCAAGAGATTCAGCAAGCACCACATTTGCGCCACCATGTAAGAGGCCGAGAGGTTGGGTATTTCCTTCAACTGGCATGCGAGCAACAAGTCGTTGCGGTGATGCCTCGAGAAGTTCAATTCCCATCTTCTGATCGAGAAGGCCAGCGCCACGTTCGCGGAGAATTGCAAGATAATCAGGTTGCGTCATAGTTCGAAATCTTAACTTGTTACATAGGATGTGCGCCATGAGCAGCGCTAAAAAACTCCTATTAATCGATGGCCATTCAATGGCTTATCGTGCTTTCTATGCGCTGCCGGTCGAGAATTTCACGACAGCCATGGGCCAGCACACAAATGCCATTTATGGCTTCGCCACAATGTTGATATCACTTATTAAAGAAGAGAAGCCGACTCACCTTGCGGTGGCTTTTGATGTCTCCCGAAAAACTTTCCGTTCGGAGATATTTCCAGAGTACAAGGCTAATCGAGCATCAACTCCAGATGAATTTAGATCACAAATGGCATACTTACATGAATTTGTTGAGGCCTGCGGCATACAGCACTTTCAATTGGAGGGTTATGAGGCCGACGATCTCATTGCAACTATTTCAAAGAAAGCGGAAATAGATGGCTTTGAGATTCTTATTTGTACGGGCGACCGAGATAGTTTTCAATTAGTAAATACAAAGACAACAGTTCTTTATCCAAAGCGTGGCGTGAGCGATCTCGCAAGAATGACACCAGAAACCGTACAAGAGAAATACGGAATGACTCCAGACCAGTACCCAGATTTTGCCGCGCTTCGCGGGGATCCCAGCGATAACTTGCCATCGATACCTGGAGTTGGTGAAAAGACTGCTGCAAAGTGGGTTATTGAGTTTGGGTCGCTAAAGGAGTTGCTCTCTAATGTCGATAAAGTCGGCGGAAAAGTTGGCCAAGCTTTGCGTGACAATATTGATAATGTCATTCGCAACCGCGAACTCACTCAATTAGTTCATGACGCACCCATTACTTTTTCAGTTGATTCGATGCAATGGCTGGGAGTAGATCTACTCAAGATTGATCCACTTCTTACAACTCTTGAGTTCAAAACTCTCAAAGATCGCCTAAAGCCAATCGCAAGTGCTGAAAGCGCCCCGATCAAAAGTAAGCAGAGTGCAGCAAATGATCTTCAAGGAGACTTATTTGGAGCACCGGTGAGTGCCGAGCTCTTGTCTGCAGAGGCGCTATCAATGAAAATTGCATCACATACGGGAGAAATTGCACTCGCATTTGAACTTAGTGGTGATTCTGTTGGCGAGAAATTAACTCGCTATGCAGTTGCACTCAATCAAAAAGATGTTTTCCTCGTAGAGGGAGAATCTATGGGGGATTGGGCAAAGGATTCAAAGATCAGCAAGATCGTTTATGACGGTAAATCACTGGCTCGGTTAAATGGCGTGCAAGGCTTTATCTTTGATATCGATTTAGCTGCCTACCTGGTTAATCCTGGTGTTCGTGCCTCAACAATTGACGATATTGCCGATAAATGGGGTTCGCCTTTAGATTCATCATCACCCGCAAATAAGCTCGCCTCGCAGGCAACAGCTTTCTTTGGCATTAAGCAAAACCTTGAAGCAGATCTTGCTGAGCGAGGACTCAGTGATCTCTTCACAAAGCTCGAGCTCCCGGTAGGCGAGTTGCTCGCAATTATGGAAAATCGTGGTGTTGCAGTCGATATAAAAGAACTAGAACGTTTACTAGAACTCTTTGAAGGCGAAGTAGCGCAAGAAACCGCAAAGGCCCACACCTCTGTTGGGCATGAATTTAATGTAGCCTCACCAAAACAACTTCAAGTGGTCTTGTTTGAAGAACTCGCTCTTCCAAAGACCAAGAAGATCAAGACCGGTTTCACAACTGATGCTGATGCTCTGGCGTGGCTATTTGAGAAAACCTCACACCCTGTCCTGGCTTCGCTCTTGCGTATTCGTGAAGTAAAGAAATTAGCTACAACCATTGATGGATTGATAGCTGAGATTGCACCGGATGGCCGAATCCATACGCACTTTGCACAGACAGTTGCAGCTACCGGACGACTCTCCTCCGTTGGTCCAAATCTACAAAATATTCCAGTGAGAAGTGAAGATGGTAGAAAGATTAGAGCTACATTTATTGCAGGTAAGGGATACGACGCTTTATTAACCGCCGATTACAGTCAAATTGAAATGCGCATCATGGCCCATTTGTCACACGATGGAAATCTAATTAAAGCATTTGAATCTGGCGAAGATCTTCACGCTTCAATCGCCGGTGAGGTATTTGGGGTTAAGCCAGGAGATGTTGATCCTGAGATGCGCCGCCAAATCAAAGCGATGTCTTACGGTCTTGCATACGGTCTGAGCTCTTACGGCCTTGCTGCTCAATTAGATCTATCTCCACCTGCTGCTCAAGATCTGATGGATCGTTACTTCGAACGCTTCGGTGGTATTCGTGATTATCTCAAGACCGTAGTGGAAGAAGCACGCAAAGTCGGTTACACCGAAACTGTTATGGGTCGCCGACGTTACTTGCCAGATCTCATGAGCGATAATCGCCAACGACGAGAGGTGGCAGAGCGCATGGCACTCAACGCACCTATCCAAGGATCTGCTGCCGACATTATTAAATTAGCGATGCTCAATGTGCAGAAGGCTCTTGTTGAAGGAGGATTTGAATCTCGCTTACTTCTTCAGGTCCATGATGAATTGATTCTCGAAATAATCTCGAAAGAAGAAGAGACCGTCATTGAACTCGTCCGCCGCGAAATGGGAAGTGCATTCCCGCTCAAGGCGCCGCTTAACGTGGGTATTGGTGTCGGCAAGAACTGGAATGATGCCGCACACTAATTGAACTTCAAGTTATGAAGTTGTCGGGGCGTTATCTTTCATTGCAGCTAAATCAGCTTCATCCGACGGCAGTTGATTTGCCTTATATAGACGGCCGCGGCCAATCGTGAGAATTATGAATCCGCAGCCGATACAAATTGTTGTAATCCCCATCGCCAAGTTAGGGGAGAACTTCTCTGAAATCCAGCCACCGGATGCGGAGCCAATCGACATCAGCGTTCCTTCAATTGTCCAAAGCCATCCCATCATTCCCGATGGCGAGCCCTGTGGTCGTACCGCCTCCATGACTTCCCAATAGAAAACTTGAATTGCTCCGCCAACAAGCCCAAGAAGTGCGCCACCAATAACCATCGACCAATCTGGATATGTAAATGCCATAGGAAGGGAGACGATAAACCAAATGAAATAAGTCTTACGAAGCGCTCCGAGCGGAGTTGTCTTTTTCGATACTAATCCACCGAGTAATCCACCAACGATATTTGCGATTCCCATAGCCGTAAAAATCCAAGCAGTACGGTGAGGAACACCTTCTAGTTTTGCAAAAGCAGGTACGGCAACATCAAATACGCCCCAACCAAATCCAATGAAGCATCCCTCGACAACTAGAAGTTGTAGTGGCTTGAGTCTCCACATGGGAACTTTATTCTCTGGTTGCTTCTCTGGCTGCCAGTTACGAGCAATCTTTGTAACCGCAAGCGATCCTCCACCAATCAACATGAATGCTGCAGCTGTTACTAATGCGCTTCCTGGATGAGATGAGAGTGCAAGTGTTGTTGCAATTACGGGACCTATGACTCCAGCAGTACTCATCACTGCTGTATCAACTGCATATGCAGTACGTAACCAGTCCGGACCAACTGCATCTTTCCACATTGGCCGCACTGAAAGATTAATTGGTGGCGCCGTTAGACCCATGACCGTTGCAAGAATCAACATTGAGGTTCGGTCGTGACTCAAATTGAGCGCAATCATCATTGCCGCATATGCAGGAACGAGAAGTCTTAATGGCCAGTACATTCCATATTTGTCCATAACGGCACCGCGAATACCGGCAGTGAAGGATCCTGCCATCGCATTAAGTCCGATTGCGATACCTGCAACGGTAATAGATTGTGTTTCAGAGACTTTGAAAAAGATTGCGAGTCCGACCATGCCGTAGGCGACTCGAGCAGGAAATGCGCTGAGGACCAAGACCCACACATTGGGGAATTGGAAAAGTTCTCTGTAGCGCTTCATTGTTCAGGGATTCTACGCTCAGGTTGAGGGGATATGGGGCAAATCAGGAAGCGGATTTGCCCCTGCGTAGCGTCCCCACATAAAATTCACCTTCCACAACTCAATATTGAACTGTCCCTACTACTTTCTATCCCTACGGAGCATCTTGACTACACAAATCGCAATTAACGACATTGGTTCAGCAGAAGATTTTCTTGCAGCAATCGAAGGCACAATCAGAAACTTTTCAGACGGCGACCTTGTTACAGGTACAGTCGTTCAGATAGACCGCGAAGAAGTTCTTCTTGACGTCGGTTATAAAACAGAAGGTGTTATCCCTTCTCGTGAGCTCTCAATTCGCCACGATGCAGATCCAAATGACATTGTTAAAGTCGGCGATAAGGTCGAAGCTCTTGTCCTCCAGAAGGAAGATAAAGAAGGTCGCCTCATCCTCTCGAAGAAGCGTGCTCAGTACGAGCGTGCATGGGGAGAGATTGAAGGCAAGAAAGAGCGCGATGAAGTTGTCATCGGTACAGTTATTGAAGTTGTTAAGGGCGGACTTATCGTCGATATCGGACTTCGTGGCTTCTTGCCAGCATCACTCGTCGAAATGCGTCGCGTCCGCGATCTCACACCATATATTGGCAAGCAGGTTGAAGCTCGCATTATCGAACTCGACAAGAATCGCAATAACGTTGTTCTTTCACGTCGCGCATTCCTTGAGCAGACACAGTCAGAATCACGTACAACTTTCCTTAACCAGCTACAAAAGGGTCAAGTTCGTACAGGCGTTGTCTCATCTATCGTTAACTTTGGTGCATTCGTTGACCTTGGTGGCGTAGATGGTCTCGTTCACGTATCTGAGCTTTCATGGAAGCACATTGATCATCCAGGTGAAGTCGTTGAAGTTGGCGATGAAGTAACTGTTGAAGTTCTTGAAGTTGATTTC
>WLNN01000053.1 GCA_009699765.1 Actinomycetota bacterium | reverse complement strand
TCCCTGAAATACAAAGATATGAAGGATTTCGGCCTGCTATCACTATCGGCGTGCAAGGAACCAAGACTGCAAAAAGCCTTAAAGCAGCAATGGGATAAATCCAACTACGGGGACCCTCTCTTCTCGGATTCACACTTCATGAACACCATGCTGTCCCTAGGGGTATCCCTAGCCGATGCCACGGCAATCTTCTACTACTTGCACTGCCGAGACACGGAACAAGACTTTCTCCCAGTCCCAGACCGAATGCTTCGAGAACTTCGCAAAACTATGAAAATGGTAGGCATAAGAGTTAGCGATGGCCTAACGCAAGAGAATTTTGCATATGGGCATTTAAGCCTGACTCAGCAGGCATTTGTAGTTACATCACCAATAGTTCAGCCTTTCAAGATTGCAAGTTGATGGCATTCTATGAATATGACTCTTTTCCAAACAGATAATTACTTGCCTGTTCCAGGTCTCACACCCAAGGAGGTAGCGAAACAACTAGGTGTAACTGAATCAACAATCTATTCATGGATATCACGTGGGTACATGAGAGCAAACAAAGTCGGCAGAAAGAGATTTATTAGTCAAAGGCAGATATCGGACTTCTTTTTACAAAGACAAACGGGAGAGTACGTAGATATGACTTATGCAAACGGCCCAGTCCGATAAATGAAACTATCTAATAAGTTGACCTTGCAAGGTTCGGAAAACCCCATGTCAGCCGCAGAAAACAACCTCATAACTAGGAACGTAGCCTATTTATGATTCCCAATCAGACACAGTTTCCTTGGTTCCAAACTGGAAGAGTTCCGCTCCCACCACCTTTGCCAAAACATTTACAAGGGGACTATAAAGAACTGAGTGAAATGCTCACAATCCAAAAGAAACAACAAGATTTACTACGGCAATATTTGTAATAGTTAATGGATAGTCCTGAGCAGGGGTTACCCTTCATTCAGTAGAGAAACAAGGGAAGAGGCTGATGGGCGCTAAAGCAATCGACCCAGACCTTGCCCGAAAGACGATGATAAGCGCAGGGGTAACCCCACTTGTTGCTTTTGAAAAGGGGCGAACTCCCTGGAAGTCCCAATGTAGAAAATGTAAACGAGTTGTCACTCCTAGTTACGTGAATGTAAGGAACGGACACTCTGCATGCAGGTACTGCGCAAAAGGCGGCGTGACTGAAAAAGAAGCGTTAGTTCTGCTAAAAAATGCTGGGGCGAAGCCCTTAGAGGCCTTTCCAGGGTTTAAGAAACCATGGCGCTCGCAATGTATTAAATGTAAACGTGAAATTACTCCAAGACTTAATCTAATTTCAAAGACTCAAAAAGCATGTAACTATTGCAATCGCAGGACTGTCGACCCAGTTGAAGCAAGGAAGATGGCTTTGGCCGCTGGAGTTATTCCGCTAATTCCTTACCCAGGAGCTAAACCGTGGAAGAGTGAATGTAAGAAATGTAAGAGCCTGGTCTATCCGACTCTAAGGCGGATTAGAAATGGTCAGAATCCTTGCGGATGGTGTGCACGAGTAAGGATTGACCCACAGGAAGCGAGAGCAGCATTCCTGGATGCAGGGCTGGTTCCTATAGGCAAATACCCAGGTTCAAATAAGAAATGGAAATCAACCTGTACAAATTGTTCTCGTGTGGTCTACCAAACCCTAGGAAGAATTCAATCGGGCATAAGCGGTTGTACGTACTGCAGCGGCCGCAAACTCGACCCCAAAGAAGCTCTTAAAATTATGAAGCAGGCAGGCGCAATTCCTTTAGAAGAATTCCCTGGGGGCAATAAACCATGGAAATCCAAGTGCACAGTCTGTCTTAGGGAAATCTCCCCTAAATATGGGAATGTTAAGAATGGCCATAATCCTTGTGTTTACTGCAGTGGTAAAAAAGTTGATGCTGCAACCGCCGTTGAATGGGCAAAAAGTAGGGGTCTGATTCCATTAGTGAAATACCCAGGTGCTACTGCAAAATGGAAGGTTCGTTGCACTAAATGCAAACGCACGGATTCAACTACCTGGACGATGCTTCAACTCAAAGCAAAGAATGCTGGATGCAGTTCCTGCACAATTTTTGGATTCAAGCCTTTGGAACCCGCTTATCTATATTTGATAACACATAAGCAAAAGAAGGCGCACAAGATAGGCATAGGAAATGTAGGCGCACGGCGAATTGAAAAGCACCAAAAGAATGGCTGGGAAATTTATCGTGTTCGTGTCTTTGAAAAGGGAAGAGATGCACATACGGCAGAACAAGCGATTGTTGCTTGGCTCAGACAAGAGAAAATGATTGGTCCTGCATTCCGTGTGGGGGATGGGTGGACAGAAACAATGCCAAGTAATCAAATCACGCTGTCTTCTGTATGGGCTAAGGTAGGCACTGCGTCTAAGGGAAAGTTCAAGCCAGTAGCTGCAAAAGAATTTATTCAGTAGTTATTGCCTAGTTTTTGCCCAGAAATTAGATGAAACAAGTAGATTTAGAGGGTAAATAAAGGAGTGTAAACTCCCTTATTGAACGGGGATTGGGTAATAAGGCCTGATTAGCGCCTCACTGCTAACGAGGTAAGGGGTTAAACCCTTCAGGAGTTCAAATCTCCTCGTCTCCGCCAGTTTTATTAGTTTCACTAGATAGGGTCTGCTTATGCGCTTTATTACCCAGCCTCAATTCGACCTTACTTACGACGATGTCTTTATGGCACCTTCAAGCTCTGAAATTTCGAGCCGTATGGAAGTTGATCTCAACACCAACGATGGCAGCGGAACAACCATTCCGTTAGTCGTTGCAAATATGACAGCGATTGCTGGGCGTCGTATGGCAGAAACTGTCGCGCGCCGCGGTGGATTGGTTGTAATCCCGCAAGATATTCCACTCGAAGTTGTTGCAGATGTAATTGCATCGGTAAAGCGCAGCCACACATTTTTTGAGTCACCAATTACTTTGACTCCACAGCAGACAGTTGCAGATGCAGCGAGCTTGATTAATAAGCGCTCACACGGTGCAATAATTATTGTTGAAGGAAATAAGCCAGTTGGTATCGTGACTGAAGAAGATTTAATTAGCGTGGATCGCTTTACACAGTTAGGTCAAGTGATGACGCAGGCTCTGACCACAATGCCGGATTCACTTGATCCACGCCAGGCCTTTGATTTCCTTAATGAAAATCTTCGTACTGTCGCGCCCGTTGTCTCCACAAATGGTGAGCTCATTGGTATCGCAACTCGCATTGGCGCACTTCGTGCAACTTTGTATCAGCCAGCAGTTGATAGCAAAGGAAGATTGCGGATTGCGGCGGCTGTTGGAATTAATGGCGATATTGCTGATAAGGCAAAGAAGTTAGTTGCTGCCGGGGCTGATGTATTAGTAGTTGATACTGCTCACGGCCATCAGAAGAAGATGATTGAGGCGCTTCAGATCATTAAGAAGCTCGACCTCGGAGTTCCTATCGTTGCTGGCAATGTCGTAACCGCAGAAGGTACGCGCGATTTAATCGCAGCCGGCGCCGACATTATTAAGGTTGGCGTTGGACCTGGCGCAATGTGCACAACGCGCATGCAGACCGGTGTTGGTCGCCCACAATTTTCAGCAGTTCTTGAATGTGCAGCTGAGGCAAAGAAGCTTGGCAAGCATGTCTGGGCCGATGGTGGAGTACGTCATCCGCGCGATGTTGCCCTCGCCCTCGCAGCTGGTGCATCACAAGTAATGATTGGTTCGTGGTTTGCCGGTACATACGAATCTCCTGGTGACTTACTCCGCGATAGCGCTGGACGCCCGTATAAAGAATCATTTGGAATGGCATCAAAGCGCGCGGTTGCAGCACGCACTTCGCAGGAAGATGCTTTTGATCGCGCACGTAAGGCGCTCTTCGAAGAAGGCATCTCTTCTTCAAAGATGTATCTAGACCCACAACGTCCCGGAGTGGAAGATTTAATCGATGAGATTATCTCTGGACTTCGTTCATCATGTACTTATGCAGGAGCTCGCTCACTTGAAGAATTTGCAGATCGTGCTTTAGTTGGAATCCAATCTGCATCTGGTTATGCAGAAGGTCGCCCGCTTAGCCAATCCTGGCGCGGTTAATTACTGAGTAATCGGTAACCCACACCCCGGACCGCGTGAAGCACCTTCATATCGCTGACTTCCTTAATCTTCATACGAATCCTCGATGCATGTGTGTCTAGTAAGTGATCACTTGAATACACAAGTGATGTACCGATTGCATCAGATACTTCTTCGCGGGTAAAGACTCTTTTCGGATTGCTCATCAAGAGTTGGATGAATTCAAATTCGGTACGGGTGAGATCAACTTGTTTCTTCTCCATAAATAGGAGACGACTTTCGGTATTAAGTGAAATCGGACCTGCGGTAATTAGCGAACCACTGATTTGTATCTGTGCCGCGCGGTGACGAATTTGTGTTGAGGTTCGTAGCGCCAGGATTTGGGCAGAGACTGGTTTTGTAATGTAATCATCAGCACCAGCAGCTAAACACATCGCCTCATCCATCTCTTGCACATGGCTTGTCAGCATGATGATTGGAACGGTAGATGTGCGGCGAATTTCACGACAGACTTCATATCCATCTGGTTGGCCAATAGATAGATCAAGAATTACAACGGAAGGCTCTCGCTTACGGAAGATTTCAAGTGCCGCGTTTCCGCTAGCAGCTTCAATCACCTCATAGCCTTCAGGGGTAAGTGCTTCCTTAACAAAAGTGCGGATATCTTCAACGTCATCGACTACAAGGATGATTTCTCTATTCATCGCTATCACCTCTATTTGGGCCTTCGTAGATTGGGATTTCAACGGTAAAGCAGCTTCCCTGACCTAACTGAGACTCCACTCGAATATTGCCGTTGTGGTGGCTGATGACTTGATCAACGATTGCTAAGCCAAGACCGGTGCCTTGGTATTGGCTTGTGGGTACATTGGATGCTCTGAAGAAGCGAGTGAATAAATGAGGCATATCGCCTTCAGGTATTCCGATACCACTATCTCGAATTAAGACAACTGCATTTTTGCCATGTGCGATTTCAATTTCAATAGTTGAACCGGGATCACTAAATTTCACCGCATTGGTAATTAAGTTGATGAATACCTGGCTGAGCTGTCCATAATCACCCATTACAGATACCTCGCTAGTGGATTTAACTACGATTTCAATATCTGCCTTATTAACTGCTGGAGTTAATGTAAAAATTGCATTATCAATTATTTCATTTAGTGAAACTTTTTCGGTGGGGAGCCTACCAATCGCGCTATCGAATTTGCTCAGCGAGAGAATGCTCTCAACTAGATTAAGCAAAATCTTTGAATTACGTTGGAGAATCTCGAGGTAACGCTCCAACGTCGGGCTCTTTGAGATTAATGCATCTCGCTGGATTAACTCTATATAGCCCATAATTGAGGTCAGAGGAGTTCGCAGCTCGTGATTTACATTTGAGATCAGCGCGTTTTTAGCTGCATCAAGATCCTGCAATTGAGTGACCCGACTTTCTGCCGCCGTTAAGTTTTGCATTGTTTCCTCGAGTCGAACTTGTTCTTCTGCAATTGTGGCGCGAACTAACCTGTAATTCTTGAAGTTGGTACGGACATTGAGCAGAAGAAAGAGCCCTCCTGTCACTATGAAGATGTAAAAGAGAAGGAGATTAAGCGCATCTCTGCGGGCGATTCCCTTGGCGATATCGAGCATCTCTTGGTCGACTGATCTTTGATACGAGACAACTAATTGACGAGCTTGCGCGACAATTGCCTCGATAACAGGCACCAATTGCACGTTTATCTGCTCATGCATTGATTCGGGCAAGATTCCCATCGGCGCAGCGCTGACAATCGCATCTGAAGCCTTTAGCGCTGACCAATATGCTTTATTTGCACGCGAACCCATGGACTGACCACTGGAATCAATGACAGCTAACCGCTGTGCCAAAAGATTTCGTGCGACCTGCACTGTTCGTCGAGTTGAACCACCATTGGACCAGAGAGCTAATCGAGTTGAATAAACCAAAGTTTCGCGTTGAGTAAAGATAATCGATGCTGCGGGGGTTTCAATATTGCTTAAAACCTTAGAACGCTCATCTGCGCCGTTATATTCAAAAATAGAGAGCAAACCTGTTGCGATAATTGCAATCAGAGCAATGATTGCAAGAAGATATTGAATTCTTGTTACTTGAAACTTAACAAGAGATTCTGGGACCGCACCTTCGCGGATGAGATTGTTCAACTTATTTCACACTGATAGTGGCGATAGACCAGTTCCAGGCATCAAGGTTTTTCGCCCACTTGCTCTTATCAGGATAAATCAATCGAATCGGGCCGCCTTGGTCATATCCAATCTCTTTGCCGTCGCGCTTTATCGCAAGATAACCTTCAGCGGCAATAAATTGTGAAGCTCTTGATTTAAAGATGTAATCGTTGAGAGCTGTTGTCACGACTAGGTCATCGCCGGAGATTCCCACCAATGAAAATAGAGCCGATAGTTTTATTACTGTAAAAGTTTCTCGCTTCTTCAAGAATGGTTCGTAAATTGTGATTCTGCTCTGTTTTAACTTGAGTAACTTAGGATAAGTAAGATCAACATTTCGTGAGCCCTTGGTGATACTGAGGAGAATCTCATTAGGGCCAGCGGGGTCAACAGTTGATGTCCCGTACGGGTTAGCGTCCGACCCTGCAATGGCCGGTGAGATGGATCCAGTTACGATCGCTAACGATGTCAGTATTAATAGAAACTTCTTCGTTCTTGCGCTCGTAATCATGCGTGCAAGGCTAGGTGGCTCCCCAAGTAATATCTACAAAAGGACTGGTTATCTTAAAATTGTGAAGAAACCGTGAGGTTTCGCTGTAGAAGGCAGAGACGGTAAACTCGTCCAATAAGCGAGGCAAGGGGTGAGAATTGAAGAACTTTAAAGTCGCCATTGTCGGCGCAGGCCCTGCCGGATACTTCGCAGCCCAAGCTCTTCAAAACCTTACAAGTGACGAGATCTCATTCTCAATCGACATGATTGAGCGCTTACCAACGCCATGGGGACTTGTTCGCAGTGGCGTAGCGCCAGATCATCCAAAGATAAAGACCGTCTCAAAGGTCTTTGAAAAGATTGCCACCGCACCAGGTTTTCGACTCTTTGCAAATGTCGAGCTGGGTAGCGATCTCACAATCGAGCAACTTAAAGAGCGCTATGACGCGGTAGTTATCGCCACAGGTTCTGCCATCGGGAAGAAGCTTGGAATCCCTGGCGAAGACCTGCCTGGTTCAATGTCGGCAGCGACCTTTGTGCCTTGGTACAACTCCCATCCAGATTTTGCCGATGAGTCGATCAATCTCACTTCACAGACTGCAGTTGTTATTGGTGCCGGAAATGTTGCGATGGACGTTGCGCGCATGTTGGCACTTGAACCAACCGAGCTTGATCCCACAGACACAGCTGAACACGCGATTGAAGAGCTTAAGCAGAGCGCTATTCGCAACGTTGTTATCAGCGCTCGCCGCGGTCCAGAGCATGCAGCCTTTACATCACCAGAACTTCGTGAACTTCCAAAACTTGAGCACACCAATGTTGTGATGCATCCTGAAGATATTGCAGTAGCTATTGTTCGAGCCGGCAGTGAAATTGAAAAAGATACTAAATCAAATTTAGATGCAATGACACTGATTGCAGAACGCAAGGCAACAAGTCACGATCGCACAATGACCTTTCAATTTCTTGCAACCCCTATTGAAATCAAGGGCAACGGCAAAGTTGAAGAAGTTGTCTTCCAGAAGACTGGAAGTGATGAAAGATTTGGTATTGAATGCGGGCTAGTAATTACTGCAATTGGCTATGAAGCCGCACCTCTTGAAGGCATCCCGTATGCAAATGGCAAGGTCATTAATGAAGATGGCTATGTAAATGAAAATCTCTATGTTGTTGGTTGGGCAAAGCGTGGTCCATCTGGAGTCATTGGAACAAATAAGTCTGACGCTGCAGATGTTATGAAGTTACTTGTTTCAAAATTAAATGAACCGAAGAATTCTGGTGACGTCACAGAAATCATCGCTCATAATAAAATTGTTACGCAGATGCATTGGGAGCAGATCAATGCAGCTGAAGTTGCTGCCGGCGAACCTCTTGGAAAGCCTCGCAAAAAGGCGGTTTCTCGCCAAGAATTACTCAATTTGGGCGGGCTCTAATAAGAAGGTATTATTCGCATCTCAAGTTAAACCAAAAATAAATAAGCGTGCGTAGCTCAACGGATAGAGCATCTGACTAAGGATCAGAAGGTTCGGGGTTCGAATCCCTTCGCGCGCACGAGATGAGCCTTTCGGTGCCTTTCAC
>WLNN01000052.1 GCA_009699765.1 Actinomycetota bacterium | reverse complement strand
ACAGCGATATGGCTATCGCGTTTACGGATCTTGGCAGCCTGAATATGGAACTCGCTTTAACGCAGCTAAGTTATTAATCGACCCATATACACATCGCCTTGATGGTGTAGTCCAGTATCAACCTGAGATTTATTCACATGTTGCAACTGACGGCAATGGCACTGGAGATACAAACATCCGCGATGATCGTGACAGCGCGGGACTTGTTCCATATTCAGTTGTGACAGATCACCACGTACGTGAAATTCATCGCCCACTTACATCTTGGACTTCGACGCTCATTTACGAAGCGCATGTCCAAGGACTTACCGCGAAGAATCATGAAATACCACAGGAAGAACGTGGCACATATAAAGCCCTCGGTCACCCAAGCACTATTGCCCATCTTCAACACTTAGGTGTTACTGCTCTTGAATTATTGCCAATTCATTCTTACGTCACCGAGCCAGGGATTTGGCATCGCGGGCGAAAGAATCATTGGGGATATAACGCTATTGCTTTCTCTGCTCCCCATGCTGAATACGCTGCAACGAATGATCCAATTTCAGAATTACAAGGTGCGGTAGATCGATTACATGAAGCTGGTATCGAGGTCTATCTCGATGTCGTCTATAACCATTCAGCTGAAGGTGGAGTAGGTGGCCCAACGCTCTCCTTTAAAGGCATCGATAACAAAGCGTGGTACCGACAAGATTCAAACGGCAACTATGTGAACGTTACGGGCTGCGGAAATACACTTTCTGCAAGCAGTCCACACGGAGTGCGCCACATCATTGATTCTTTGCGATGGTGGGTTGAAGTAATAGGCGTGGATGGCTTCCGTTTCGACCTTACTACCGCCTTATTTACTAGTGGTTCTGCATTTAATTCTTCATTGTTGGCCGCAATTGAATCTGACTCAGTTTTACGTAATTTTAAAATGATTGCAGAGCCATGGGATGTCTCTCGATATTCATTGGGAGATTTTCCGCATCCATACCGCGAATGGAATGACCGGTATCGAGACTCAGTGCGTCAGTTCTGGCTTGGTGACTTAGCACGAGGATATGGTGAAGGTGTTTCAGACTTAGCCTCTTCGATAAGCGGATCTTCTGACATTTTCTACTACCGAGGTCCAACCTCTTCTATTAACTTCGTTACAGCTCACGATGGCTTCACGCTTGCTGACTTAGTCATGTATCAAAGTAAGCACAACGAATCGAATGAAGAAGAAAATCAGGATGGTTCAAATGAGAATCGTTCCTGGAATCTTGGAGTTGAAGGTCCAACCAATGATGATGAAATTAATCGACTCCGTCACTCATTAAAGAAATCCATAATGGCTACGTTAATGCTCTCTGCTGGTGTTCCGATGATCAGCATGGGTGATGAAATTTCACGCACACAACATGGTTCCAATAACAGTTATTCAATGCCTCGCGATATGCGCGTTGATATACCTGATTCGCCTGAAACTTTTATGGGCGGCTGGGCAAATAAGTGGGAACTCAATGAAGATGAAGCTGACATGCGTGAGGCTGTCTCTGAATTATCACGTATTCGAAAGACTTATCTTGCAGATATCGCTGCAGAGTTTTTCACTGGTCGCGTAGATCTTGGAACTCAAAGAAAAGATATTGCCTGGTTCAGCCTTGGTGGTCACGAGATGACGGATGAACATTGGGGTGATGGAGATAAGCGAAGCCTGACAGTCTTTATTGATGCGGGACCTGATCGTGGCTTACTACTCCTACTCAACTCATCTGCAGTGGAAACTCTCTTTACTTTGCCTGATTCAAAATGGGGATCAAGCTATCGTCGTATTTTCGATGCGGCTTCCTCTGTAATGCTGCACGAACCTCAAATTCAACTTCCAGAAGTAAAGGTTACTGTTGCGCCACATTGCGCTCAGGTGTGGCTCGTAACACGCCAATAATTTCGGCTCACTGCCACAGGTACTAGGTGGTATCTAACTCCACCTAATATATTTCCCGAGTGCTAGCAATCATCTCTCCAGGTCAAGGTGCGCAGACGCCAGGAATGCTCGCTCCTTGGATAGAGGATTCATCGAGTAAAGAACTTTTAATTCAGTGGTCTGATGCAATCGAACTTGATCTCGTTCACCTTGGGGTATATGCCGATGCTGATGAAATTAAAGATACTTCTAATGCTCAGCCACTAATTGTTGCAGCTGGATTGCTTAGTGCTCGAGCGCTTAATCTCTCAGGTAATTATTCACTTGTTGCAGGACATTCTGTTGGCGAAATTACTGCCGCTGCTATCGCAGGAGTTCTTACTCCGCTCGATGCGATGAAGTTGGTACGCACCCGTGGCGTTGAGATGGCGAAAGCTGCAGCAATAACACCGGCTGGCATGTCCGCAGTCCTTGGTGGAGATCGCGAAGTCGTACTAAAAACTATTGCGGATGCAGGTTTAGTGGCTGCAAACGATAATGGCGGCGGCCAAATTGTTGCAGCGGGTGACCTTGCGGCATTGGCATCGCTTGCACCAGAAGGTTCTCGAGTTCGCGCTTTAGCCGTTGCTGGCGCTTTTCATACCTCTTATATGCAACCTGCGATCGAGCCGATGAGGGCACTTGCCGCTGAGATAGAGGTCAGCGATGCAAATGTCGGGGTAATCTCCAATAAAGATGGCGCAGTAATTACTTCAGGCCGTGAGATTTTAGATCGAATTGTTAATCAGATCGCCAATCCGGTTCGATGGGATCTCTGCATGCAGACACTCGCTGATAACAGCGTCACTGGAGTTATAGAAGTAGCACCTGCAGGCACACTAGTGGGATTGATAAAGCGTGCGGTTCCGACAATCGAGCAACTAGCTTTGAAGTCACCGGCCGAACTTGAATCTGCCGCAATATTTGCTGCAACGCATGGAGGTAAGTAAATGAGCATAAAGACTCGTCAAGGAAGTGAGAGTCAAATTCTCGCTGTTGGTTCTTACCGACCAAAGCACTTAGTTCCAAACTCGGCAATTGTCGATCGTATTGATTCCAATGATGAGTGGATTCAGCAGCGCACTGGTATTGAAACCCGTCGCTTTGCAGATGAGAGTGAATCACTCTTAGATATGGCGGTTTGGGCAGCTGAAGATGCACTCAAGAACGCAAAACTTACGATTGAAGATATAGATACAGTCGTTATTGCAACGATTACTTTTCCTTTCCAGGCGCCTTCCGCAGCGACTGCACTTTTACAACGAATGGGGAATCCAAAGGCCGCAGCTTTTGATATCAACGCCGCATGTGCCGGTTTTTGTTACGCAGTATCGATGGCGCATGACTTTGTAAAAGCTGGTTCATCAAAGAAAGTTCTAGTAATCGGTGCCGAGAAGATTTCAGATTTCACAGATCCAAATGACCGTGCAACAGCATTCATCTTTGCTGATGGTGCAGGAGCCGTAATCATTGGCGAGTCGAGCGAAGCCGGAATCGGTCCTGTTGAATGGGGCTCTGATGCCGATAGTCGTGATGCAATCAGCATGAACCCATCTTGGATCGATGTTCGCAATACCGAGACTCAATTGACAAAAGCTGATGTTAAGTGGCCCAATATTTCGCAAGAAGGTCAGAAGGTTTTTCGTTGGGCAGTCTTTTCTATGAGCAAAGCGGCAATCAAGGCGCTAGAAGCTGCTGGCCTCACCGTTAATGACATAGATGCGTTTATTCCTCACCAGGCAAATATGCGAATCATTGAAACCATGGCGAAGGAGATGAAAATGCCATCTTCTGTGATCATCGCTGATGACATTCGCACAAATGGAAATACATCTGCGGCATCAATTCCACTTGCAATGGATGCACTGCTTGATAAGCACCCAGAACTTCACGGCAAGCTCGCCTTGCTCATTGGGTATGGCGCAGGTCTCGTTTACGCTGGCCAAGTGGTGAAACTCCCACCAAAACCTTAAATTTTTCAGCCAAACGCTCGAAGGTACTAGGAAGTAGGCGTAATTTTCCGAGAGAATAAATCCCTGTTCACATAGACGTTCAGATATACACAGTAGATATGTAATAAAACAAGAGATAGAAAAGGAAGAACACAATGGCGCTTGCACAAGCAGATGTACTTGCAGGACTTAAGGAGATTGTTGAAGAAGTAGCTGGTATTCCAGCAGCATCAATCGAACTCGATAAGAACTTCACTGAAGATCTAGAAGTTGACTCACTTAGCATGGTTGAAGTTGTTGTTGCCTGTGAAGAGCGTTTCGGCGTAAAGATTCCTGATGAGAAAGTAACTGACCTCGTAACAGTTGGCGATGCAGTTGATTTCATCGTTAACGCTTCAAAGTAATTGAGCGAAGAAAAAGAAATAAGAGAAAATTAAAGGTATGTCACAACGTCGCGTAGTGGTCACCGGCCTCGGTGCAACCACCCCTCTGGGTGGAGATGTTGATTCAACTTGGAAGGCGCTTCTCGCCGGCCAGAGTGGAGTCCGCCTCCTTACCGATGATTGGCGTGAAATGCTTCCTGTGCATTTCGCTGCGCGCGTTGCGACAGAACCTGCAGATCAAATGGAGCGCATAGAGATGCGCCGCCTTGATCGCTCTGAACAATTTGCTCTTATTGCCTCACGAGAGGCGTGGAAAGATGCTGGATCTCCCGATGAGCTCGATAAAGAGCGTCTCGGTGTTGTAATCGCATCAGGCATCGGCGGTGTAATCACGCTGATGGATCAATTTAATATTCTTAACGAAAAGGGTGCGCGAAGCGTTAGCCCACATACAGTCCCAATGTTGATGCCAAATGGCCCTGCAGCCAATGTTGGACTTGAGTTCCAAGCAAAAGCAGGCGTGCATACACCTGTCTCTGCATGCGCATCAGGTGCTGAAGCAATTGGTTACGCCTTTGAAATGATTAAGAACAATCGCGCCGATGTTGTAATCAGCGGAGGCGTTGAAGCAGCTTGTCACCAACTTCCGATGGCTGCATTTGCAGCAATGAAGGCGCTCTCAACTCGCAACGATGATCCTGCTCGCGCATCTCGTCCATATGATCGCGATCGCGATGGATTTGTACTCGGCGAAGGTGGCGGCATTGTTGTACTTGAAGAGTACGAGCACGCTAAGGCACGCGGTGCAAAAATTTATTGTGAAATCAGCGGGCAAGGACTTACCTCTGACGGTTATCACATTGCTGCACCAGATCCTGAAGGTTCAGGAGTACAACGAGCAATTAAATTTGCACTTGCCAACGCGGGACTTTCCGCAAAAGATATTGTGCATTTAAATGCCCACGCAACATCAACGCCTGCCGGAGATGTTGCCGAAGCAAATGCTCTTCGCAAGGCGCTTGGCTCTGATGCAGACCATGTTGCTGTATCAGCAACTAAGTCGATGACTGGACACCTACTAGGCGGCGCTGGTGCAATCGAATCTGTATTTTTAGTAAAGGCGCTACAGGATCGATTGGCTCCCCCAACAATTAATATTGAAAATCTTGACCCTGCTGTAACGGTAGATGTTGTGCGTGATAAGCCACGTGCGCTGCCAGCTGGAGATATCGCTGCGCTCAATGATTCATTCGGCTTTGGCGGACATAACGTTGTGCTCGTCTTTAACTCTCTCTAAGTCGCACACCTCACTTGCAATAAAATCACAGAACTCATGGGTAACCGCGTACCATCTTTCTTATGAGCAACACTGATGTTGGTTCGCAGATTGGCGGCCTGACGGGGGAAAATCCAAAAGACCCTGAAGTTCGTATCAAACGCCTACTTGATTCGGCAACTTTCGAACTACTTTTACCGCGCACAGATTGCGGAATGATTGCAGCAACCGGAACAATCAAAGGAAACAAAGTTGTTCTCTTCGCATCTGATGCCACATCAAAATCTGGCGCTCTTGGTATTGAAGGATCGAATGTAATTCTCGCTGCATATCGCGAGGCAATGTCGTATCAATTACCGATTATCGGAATCTGGCACTCTGGTGGCGCTCGTTTAAGTGATGGCGTTCTCTCACTTGATGCTTTCGGACAAGTTTTTCATGCAATGGTTCATGCAAGCGGTCGAATTCCTCAACTCTCATTAGTACTCGGTCCTACCGCTGGAGGCGGCGCATATGGCCCAGCGCTTACCGACGTTGTAGTTCTTGCACCAGAAGGCCGAATTTTTGTTACCGGTCCAGATGTTGTTAAATCGGTAACCGGTGAAGATATCGATATTGCAGCTCTTGGTGGCCCAGAAGCGCACTCAAAGAACAGCGGAGTTGCGCATGTAATCGCACCAACTGAAGACATGGCCTTTACCGAGATTCAAGATTTAGTTTCACTCTTTGCAGATCAAGGCCATTTCAAGACAGATATTGCAGATATTGATTTAGGTTTATTTGTCCCACCTGTTGAAAAGCGATCATATGAAGTACATCCACTGATTGATGGAATTCTTGATGTCGATGGAGAGAAGCTCGAACTATTGCCGGTCTGGGCTCCAAATATGTCTACCGTTATTGGACGTCTTGGTGGGCGAACTGTCGGAGTGGTTGCAAACAACCCAGCGCATATCGGTGGCGTACTTGACTCAGCTGCTGCTGAAAAGGCGGCACGTTTTGTGCGCACATGCGATGCATTTGGAATTCCAATGATTGTGATTGCAGATGTAACTGGATTCTTACCCGGCCCTGGCCAAGAGTGGGAAGGCGCTGTTCGGCGCGGAGCAAAGTTGTTGCATGCATTTGCCGAATCTGTCGTGCCTCGAGTCACTTTGATCACCCGTCGTGCCTATGGTGGAGCATTTGTAGCGATGAATTCGAAGTCGCTCGGTGCAACTCGCACCTTTGCTTGGCCAACAGCTGAAGTATCAGTAATGGGTGCAGTCGCTGCGGTGCGCGTATTGCATCGACGCCTGCTGGCGGATTTACCGGAAGCACAACGTGCCAATATGGAGCTAGAACTAGCAGCCGAACACGATCGCATTTCTGGCGGAATTAATACTGCAGTTGAAATTGGCGCCGTAGATGAAGTGATTGATCCTTCACGAACTCGTACAGCTTTGGCACAAGCTCTGGCATCCGCGCCACATCGACGCGGAACTCATAGCAATATTCCACTCTAACTCTTTGTAAATCCTAATCCTGCTCTGATTTCTTCGAAGTGAGAATAAAACTCTTCTAAATTAAGACCAGTTGCATCTTCAAATGCACTACTAAACGAAGAACCCTGGCCTAATTCCTTATAAATCTGAAGGAACTTTTCAACGCCTACTAGCGCGACCAAATATTCAGTCGCTGCATATCCAATCGCATATGGATCCACTTCACTGTTATTCGCTTTAACATTTTCCAAGGCGAGGCCTCTTGTAACAGCAGAACCTGTTCTATACCTACTCAACATGTATTCGCGTCCCTCGGCTTGGGAATTGATGGCACCAATCACCTCTGCCGAATATAGGCCAACAAACATTGCTGGTCCTTCCCAGAACCAATTGGGAATTTTTTCACCGCCTGGTCCCGGATTGCTTCCGACAAGTCGTTCTTGGATTGCATGGAAAAATTCATGTCCAGCGGTTTGTGCCATTCCAGTCTTATCTCTGACCATCAAGTTGTTCTGGACTATGGCTGACATGTTCCATGTGTTCGTTGTGGTCCCTCCAAATGCTGGCGCACCGCCATCAAAGGCAGCTAGGCGACCCCGAATTTCGTCGGAAGAAAATTCTGCACTTTTATAGGTAACTTCCATCCATCCACGGCTAACTGCGATTACATCGTAGAAAACTTTATTGGATGGTGGGTATGTAAAAGTTTTTGAGACCAAGCTAGAACCATCAGTAATCCACTTTATAAGTGTTGGATTTGAGCCTTTCTCTGCCAACACTTTTATCACCTGATTGGTAGTTCTAACGGTTAAAAAATAGGATTGCATGGCCTGTGAAGCTTGCGAAGTGATCTCTTCAGCAGTTAATGATTTCCACTCCACTTTGGTGACCGTAGGTGTAGGTGTAGGTGTCGGTGTCGGTGTAGGCGTAGGCGTAGGCGTAGGTTTCGAAACTTTTATCTTCCAAATTAATTTGCTTCCATTTTTACTACAAATGAGAGTTTTCCCTTTAGATGAAATATTTTGATTCAATTTTGTGCATTTTTGTCCTGCAGAAATTGCAGCTGCATATGATGGGCTAGCAAACACGATTAAGAGCATGGATAATCCAAGCGCTTGTATCTTTCTCATGTAGCTCTCCCACTACTGAAACAATTAATACGCCGACTATTCGGCATTGGGCTACTTTACAGAGAAAGTAACTGAAACTGTTGAAGTAACAGTCTTTTCAATACTACTTGTGTCATATGCGCCACCATCAGCTGTCATTGTTGAATCAGGTGTTGTCACCTGGAAAACACCTGCACGAACTGATTGAACACTTCCAACGCTTCCGCCCACTGCCTTAGTAATTGCCTCGGCGCGAATCTTTGCATCCTTCATCGCTTCTTCAAGAAGCTGCGGACGTAATGCAGGAAGTGTTGAAATGTAGTACTGAGGTCCGTAATTATTTACAGCCACCCCGGTTT
>WLNN01000051.1 GCA_009699765.1 Actinomycetota bacterium | reverse complement strand
TATGACTTAACGAAGTTCGCTAAGGCATCCCGAATTTCATTCGGTTGGATCTTGAGCTCTGCCATGAGTTTCCCCTTTTTTCCCTGTCTTAGTTTTGACCTGCAAGTGCGCGTCCGGCGCTTGCAAGTCGGTTTGAAATACTGCCATCTACAAGTTCATCTGCAAACTTCACTGAAACTCCACCGAGGATTGATGAATCAACCTGGATGTTGATACTGATTGGTTGTCCGACCTGCTTTTCAATTGCTGCCGCAAGACGCGTCTTCTGTGCATCAGTGATGTGTGATGCAACGCGAACAAGTGCGATGAGGCGGTTACGACGATTTGCTAGACCAAAGAGATAGTCAGCAAAAGCTGCTTCAATACTGCGACCACGAAGGCCAGAGATAAGCGCGACTGCCAAACGCGTTGTTGATGCTGAAGCTTTCTTTGAAAGAAGTTCAGTAAGTAACGCGCTCTTTGCAGTTGCTGTACCTGGACCAACGAGTGCCTTACGGAGCTCGAAGTTATCGGCCACAGTTCGTGAGAGTTCGAAGAACTGGTCTTCTACAACATCTAAATCATTGCCGATATTTGCCGCTGACGCTTCAGCCTCAATCGCTAACTGCTCGAGAACATAAATAATGTCCCCGCCTGCAGACCAACGAAGAGTTGAAACCTTAGAAAGTACCTCTACTGCAGCAGCGCTAAGGCTCTTACCGAAGAGATCTTTTACCAATGCAGATTTCGCAGCAGCATCACGTGATGGATCTGCAAAAGCGCGTCGTAGAGATGTATTAGTTGCAAATACATCGGCTGCAAAGAAGAGTTGAGTTGAGAGTTCAGATGCAGATGAAGCAGTTGCGCCCTTGACGGCAGCATCGAGCTGTCCGCGCGCAGTCACGAGTGACTGACGGCTGCTTCCTCCGAGGTGAATTCTCATATCTCTTCTCTTCTTACCTAATTCGTAACTTATTCTTACTTGGACTTCTCTAGATCTTCGATAAAGCGTTCGACAATGCGTGATTGACGGGCCTGGTCATCTAGAGCTTCTCCGACAATCTTTGAAGCGAGTTCAACTGCAAGTGCGCCAACTTCATTGCGAAGCGATGTCACTGCTTGCTGACGTTCTGCCTCAATAGATGCATGTGCCGCAGCGGTGATGCGATTAGCTTCATCTTGCGCCTTAGTGCGGAGCTCTTCGAGAATTGCTGCGCCTTGAACGCGTGCTTCATCGCGAAGTCGTGCTGCCTCACCTTGAGCTGAAGAGAGCTGCTCGTTGTACTGAGCAAGTGCGCGCTGTGCATCAAGTTGTGCTTGTTCAGCTTTTTTGATCCCGCCTTCAATTGCTTCAGTACGTGCCGCAAATGCCTTTTCAAACATTGGCACTACTGCCTTACGCAGAACTAAGAAGAGAAGCGTGAATGCGATAGCACCAACTACTAATTCAGCGGTATGCGGAATTAGCGGGTTGATCTTCTCTCCCTCGGCTGCGAAATTAAATGTGCGCATATTAATTCTTCTTATTCGTTATCGAATTAGAGAACAAATGCGAGAACGAGACCGAAGAGTGCGAGAGCTTCAGCGAGCGCGAATCCAAGGAACGCGATTGGCTGGAGAACGCTACGTGCTTCTGGCTGACGTGCAACGCCGTTGATATATGCAGCAAAGATCATTCCAGTTGCAATAGCTGGACCGATAGCTGATAGGCCAAAACCGACCAGGTTGAGTGTGCCTTCCATTTTTCTTGCCTTTCGTTAGGTGTTTCGTTAGTGCTCGTCGGCAAGGGCGCCGGCGATGTATAGAGCTGTAAGCAGCGTAAAGATATACGCCTGTAAGCATTGGACCATGAACTCAAAGAATGTGAGTGCAATGCCAAAAGTAAATGAGAATGGAGCAAAGATCTTCATAATCAAGTGTGAATCATGAAGCATGTACTCGCCACCCATGATGAATACGAGCAACAACAAGTGGCCAGCAAACATATTTGCGAAGAGACGAAGTGAGAGCGTCAATGGGCGCACAAGGAAGAAGGTTGCAATTTCAATTGGTGTAAGCAAGATGTAGACAGCCTTTGGAACACCAGGCATAAATGCAATGTCCTTGAGGTACTTGCCGAGACCTTGCTTGCGAATTCCAACATAGTGGAATACGAAGAATGAGAAGAGCGCGAGCACATATGGGAATCCAACATGCGACATCGCTGGGAATTGTAAGAATGGAACAATTCCAAAAATGTTATTTGTGAGAACAAATGTAAAGAGCGTAAAGAGGTATGGCACGAAGCGCATAAAGTCATGGCCGATTACATCTCGCGCAAGATCGTTACGCACGAATGCGTAGATGCTTTCACCGGCGAATTGCAGCTTTGAAGGTACAACTGCAGCCTTGCGGGCAGAGATAACAAAGAAGAGAGAGACAAGAATTACCGATAGAAATACAAGAAGAACTGGCTTAGTTAGCCATGCGATATTTTCAAAAATTGGAGGAAGGTTGAAGTCGTTTGTGCTTGGTGGCACAAAACCTTCACCGCTGAAATGCAGGTTAATCACCCTGTACTCCCTCAATTTGATTAGCTCAATTGATGTCATTGAGTCATGGCAAAGATTAGGGGGTTAAGCCCTATAGGGAGAAATCAGAATGGGAGGCGTCTTTGTGTGGCGCATCACCCTCAAGTAGTACTTGAGGCGGTCTTATTGACGGCCGAAACGAAGCCAGATCAGGTAGATGGCTCCTGTGATTCCGACGAGCAAACCAATCAAAGTCAGGTAAGGCTTATCGAAGAAACGGGCTGCGAAGTAGCCAACGCCGCCCCAAAAGAGCAGGCCTGAGACGAGGTAGCCGAAGATAGACCAGTAAGCGTCAGCTTCATTTCCACGTGCCATTGTGACTCCTTCTTAACTTAATACTTGTAGCTTAGGACTTGTTACTTAGGACTTGGGTAATTGTAGATGAGTTTTCAATTTGAGATAAGTAGCGATTTCTCCGCCTAACCAGGCGAAAGTTGCTGAAATAGCACTGATACCAAAGGCGGTTCTATTGCAGTTTTCGACAGGCACCAAGCGAGTTACAAGAAGCAGAAATCCGCCAAAGATAAATAACTTTACAAAATATGAGGCCATCGCCAAAGCCATTGTTGTCATTGGATCGGCATCACGCGTCAGCTTTGCGACAACAAGATGTGCCGCAAAAAAGATAACCACTATGGCTTGTGCCAATAGCGCACCGAAGAAACCAGCAGAACCTTTAACAACTGTTGATGCAATAAGTGCGACCACACCAACTATCAAAGTTGGAACAAGTGCGCCGCGAAGAAGTTCTCTCTCGCTGCTCATAGTGACATCACCTTAACTGATGCGCGCTCTGGTCGCTTGCGAGCAAAGTTGAGAGTAAAAGCAAGCATTGTCGCAAAGAGAATTCCTGCAACCCATAATGGAGTAAATGCAGATATTGAAACTGGGAATGCAATTGTTGCCGTCCAGAGATACATGATGAGCGCAGTACGTGTCTGAGTATTTCCAGCTCGCATAATTCGGTGATGCATATGCTCTTTATCTGAAGAAAACGGTGATTTACCTGCCCGCAAGCGCCGAAAAATGGCTGAGAATAAATCAATCAGTGGAATTGCAAGAACCGCCAATGGAAGTGCAAGTGGAAGAAGCGTTGGTCCAAGCTTCTCTTCTGAGATTGCGTTGGGATCAATCTGTCCTGTTAATGTGATTGCAGAAGCCGCCAAAAGCAGTCCCAATAACATTGATCCTGAGTCCCCCATAAATATGCGGGCTGGATAGGCGTTATGCGGTAAGAACCCAATGCAAACACCAATAAGAATTGCGGTTATTAGCGATGGGGAACCAGCACGGCTGAATCCATAAATCACAGCTAACAAATATGCAAAGGCAAAGAATGCTGCGCCAGAGATCGCGACAATTCCCGCTGCTAAGCCATCAAGGCCATCGATGAAATTGACTGCATTAATCGTTACTAGAACAACTACAACTGTGAGCAATTGACCGATGCTCGGAGGCAATGTCATCACACCATTGATTGGTAACCAAAAAATTTGAACACCGTAGATGAGCAGAATTCCAGCAGCTAGCGCCTGTCCTGCTAATTTAGTAAGTGCATCAAGCTCGAATCGATCATCAATCATTCCCAAAAGAACTAGGAATGTCGCTGCTAGAAATATTCCAATTGATTCTCGAGTAAAGGATTTACCAACCAAAGATAAGTGGTTAGTTATTGCAAAAGTAACAGCCATGCCGATCCACATCGCCAGCCCACCCCATCGGGGTGTAGGTGTTGTATGTACATCGCGTTCGCGAATTTTCGCAACTACTCCGAAACGAATAGCCCATTTGCGAACATATGGGGTTACGACATAACAGATGGATGCCGCAAGCAGAAGTGTTACTAAGTACTCGCGCATTTCTAAATCTTTCGGTTATGCCTGGTAAATCGGAAATTTGGCAGTGAGTGCATGCACTTCAGACTTGATTGCAGCATGTGCTGCGGCATCTTCGCTCTTGATTGCGCGTGCAATTAATGAAGCGATTACCTTCATCTCAGCAACACCCATTCCCTGAGTTGTCGTTGCTGGAGTTCCAACACGAATTCCTGAGGTAACTGATGGAGCTTCTGGATCAAATGGAATTGAGTTCTTATTAAGAACAATTCCCGCTGCCCCGCAACGCTCATCCGCAACCTTGCCATTTACGCCAGTTGCGCGAATATCAATGAGTGCCAGGTGAGTTTGAGTTCCGCCGGAAACCGCACGCATGCCTTCTGTTTCAAGTGCAGCAGCAAGTGATTGAGCGTTAACGATGACATCCTTGGCATACTTTTGATAAGCAGGTGTTGCGCACTCAGCGAGCGCAACAGCTTTACCTGCAACAGCAGACATAATTGGCCCTCCCTGCATTCCAGGAAATACTGCCTTATCAATTGCTGCTGCATGCTCTGCCTTTGTAAGAATCATTCCGCCACGAGGACCGCGCAACACTTTATGGGTCGTAAATGAAACAACATCTGCATACGGAACTGGGGATGGGATTGCCTTTCCAGCGACCAACCCAATGAAGTGTGCAGCATCAACCCACATGATTGCTCCAACTTCATCACAAATTGCCCGAACTTTTTCGAAGTCAATAAGTGATGGATAAGCAGTTGCTCCTGAACAAATCATCTTTGGCTTGTTGGCGATAGCGAGATCACGAAGTTCGTCGTAGTCAATGAGCTCGTTATCTTGACGAACGCCGTATGAAACAACGTTGAACCACTTGCCGGAAAAATTCACCTTAGAGCCGTGAGTTAAATGGCCACCGTGTGGAAGTGACATTGCAAGAACTGTGTCGCCAGGTTTTGTAAAAGCTTGATAGACAGCGACGTTAGCGCTTGCACCAGAGTGTGGCTGAACATTTGCATGGTCTGCACCGAAGAGTGACTTTGCGCGATCGATTGCGATGTTTTCGGCGATATCTACTTCTTCACATCCACCGTAATAACGTTTGCCTGGATAGCCCTCGGCATACTTGTTAGAAAGCGTTGAACCAAGCGCCGCAAGAACCGCGCGCGAAGTGAAGTTTTCTGATGCGATGAGTTGCAGATTGGTCTGTTGGCGCTTTAGCTCGGAGAGAAGAACGGCCGCAATAGCAGGATCTTGCTGCGTCAGAAGTTCAAAATCGGGGCCATAAAAAACTGGGTCTGAGAGTGGATTAGACATGGGCCTAGCCTATTGGTTGCTCATCAGAAAATGCGGGCACGACGGCAGTTAGCTGCTCACGTGAGATGGCACCTTCTCGAATAATGGTCAATCCATCTACATCTGATTGCACAATTGTTGTTGCTGGCCCTTCGGGCAATTCTCCTGCGTCAAACATCACAGCTAAATCAGACTCGAGAACAAAGATGCGATCAGTGTTAAGCGCGGGCTTCTGACCAACTCGAGCGGCACTTGATACCGCTAATGGTCCGCTCTCTTTAAGGAGCGCTGAAATAAATTCAGCCTTCGGTGCGCGCACATTAAAAATATCGAGCGAATTATTATCGCCTAAATTCCAATTGAGACCCATGTTGGGGTGAAGATTGAGTGAAAGCGGACCTGGCCAAAATTGATTAATTAGAGCACGAGTATCGTCATTTACATATCGAGATAGACCCGTAATGGTTTCACCTGAGTGAATAAGTACCTGTGCTTTAACACCGAGATTATCTCCACGCAAGACATGCATGGCGCGAACTGCAAATTCTGAAAATGCATCTGCAAGAAATACATAACCATGTTCAAGCGGCGCACAAATTATGTAGCCATCTCTGATTCCCTTAAGAGCCAAAGCAATGTGATCTTTAATATCGCCCTCAAGAAGATTGACTCTCTCCATACCCAATTATCTCCTAGTTCCTGTGGTGAAGCGAGGGCGACCAAGAAGATCTTTATGGTTTTCTATATCAATAAATTCTTCAGCGAGTGAGGCTGCTATTGAGACGGGCTGACTTTCGTGATGTTCAATCGCGAAAAAACCACCACTCTTGAGTAAACGAGCAGCGGCAACGATAAATCTCTGCGGTATCTCCATTCCAGTGCTTCCGCCGTACAGCGCAACTGCAGGCTCGTGTTCGGCCACATCGCGAGGAAGCTCTTGGCCATCTGGAACATAAGGAGGGTTTGCAATAACTACATCGCATTTCACTCCCTCGAGCGCATCGGCTACATCGCATTCAAGAATTCGAACGTCTTCTGAAATGAGAGCAACATTTTTTCGAAGCCAGAAAACTGCTTCAGGATCTTTCTCAACTGCAATTACATGGGTCTGCGGCGCTTCAGTTGCAATTGCCAATGTAAGTGCCCCCGAACCAGCTCCAAGATCGACAACGCTTACCGCACCTGTGCGTCCCTCAATATTTTTTAAAACTGCCTCGACAAGAAGTTCGCTCTCAGGACGAGGCACAAGTACTCCAGGCCCAACTTCGAGCTCGAGATATCTAAAGTATGCAATACCGGTCAGGTATTGCAGTGGTTCATGCGCAATACGGCGATCTAGTAATTTCCAGAAATTCTCTTCAATTAGAGTTATATCGCCAATAGCAGTAATTGCATTTTCGACAGCTAGCGGATTGTGTAGTTCCATTCGAGAAATTCCTAGAACATGTGCCAATAAATGTTCTGCATCAACCTCAGGAAAACCTGCTGCAGATAATTGTTCTTTTCCGCCACGCAAGAATTCTTTGAATGTAAGTTCCATAGCGCTAATTAGTTGGTCGCAGAGAGCTTTGCTGCCTTATCGGCATCGAGCAAAGCTTGAATTACATCATCAAGTTCGCCGTTGAGCACCGCATCAAGATTATTTGATTTGTAATTAACGCGGTGATCGCTAAGACGATTTTCAGGGTAGTTGTAGGTTCGAATTCGCTCGGAACGATCAACAGTACGCACCTGGCTCTTACGCTCTGCTGATGCCAGCGCTTCAGCCTTTTCCTGCGCATCGACAAGCAATCGTGCACGCAAAATACGAAGTGCGGACTCTTTATTCTGTAACTGTGACTTCTCGTTCTGGCATGAAACAACAATGCCAGTTGGAACATGCGTAAGGCGTACAGCAGAGTCAGTTGTATTAACTGATTGACCGCCAGGACCGGATGAGCGATACACATCTACTCGTACATCACTCATATTTAGCTCGACATCTACTTCTTCTGCCTCAGGCAGAATCAAAACACCCGCTGCAGATGTATGAATTCGTCCTTGGCTTTCAGTCTCTGGCACGCGTTGCACGCGATGTACTCCGCCTTCGAACTTTAGACGTGCATATGGAGAGTTACCGGGTTCAGGTGTTCCCTTAGATTTGATTGCCATAGAAATATCTTTATATCCGCCAAGATCAGCATCGGTTAGATCAATAATCTCAACTTTCCAATTGTGCTTCTCTGCATAGCGTTGGTACATACGTACTAAATCTCCGGCAAAGAGCGCGGATTCATCTCCACCTGCCCCAGCCTTAACTTCCATAATCACATCTCGATCATCGTTAGGGTCACGAGGGAGAAGGAGTTCTTCTAATTTTTGTGCAGTCTCTTCAACCGTTGCTTCCATCGCTGGTATCTCAGCTGCAAATTCAGGATCCTCGGCAGCCATCTCACGTGCTGCCGCAAGATCATCGTTAGCGCTCTTCCATGCATTAAATCCAGCAACAACTGGACCAAGTTGGGCGTAGCGACGACCTAGTAGGCGCGCCTTACCTTGATCTTCATGAATCGAAGGGTCGGCCATTTTCTCTTCGAGCTCTTGATATTCGCGCACCATCTCATGTGCGGATGCAAAACGATTATCTGTCATCTGGCTTCTCCCTTCTATTTCACTTTATTGTTTAATTCATTTTTTATTAATCAGGTTATCAACTTGGTTATTGCAAAAAATTTAGGAATAAAAAAGACCGCCCGCAGCACACAAATGTGGCTGCGTTGGCGGTCTTTTTAGAAAGCTACTTCTTACCGAAACGCTCTTCGAACTTAGCGACGCGTCCGCCAGTATCAAGGATGCGCTGCTTACCTGTGTAGAACGGGTGGCAGACTGAGCAAACTTCAACGTAGAT
>WLNN01000050.1 GCA_009699765.1 Actinomycetota bacterium | reverse complement strand
TTCTAGAAGTGGCTCTAGAGATTTCTGCGGAACTCCCATTGGAATTAACTTCTTCATGGAAATACTTGGTACGTGTTTAACTTTGAACCCAAGATAATTCTTCGGCGCGCCTTCACTCTCTGGCGCAATAACAAGAACTTCATGGCCTTCCGCTTTGCAAAATTCAAGCAGGCGCAGGACAGAGTTGGTAACACCATTGACTTGGGGGAGGAAAGCTTCAGTTACGATTGCGATTCTCATGACCCTAAGGGTGAAGTTGAGAGATGCCCGATTTATATAACTTTGGTGACGTGTTCCTGAATACAAGGTGAAGTGTTAGCAGCGGTGCGATCACGCTTCCCAAAGCCGATACTGGCCAGTAACATCGCCCCTATGAAGATTGCAGTGTGCGTAAAGCAGGTCCCGGATTCATGGGCAGAGAAGAAGATGGCCAACGGTCGACTCGATCGAGAAGGCGTCGATGCCGTTCTCAATGATCTAGATGAGTATGCCGTTGAAGAGGCTCTCAAAATTGCCGAAGCACATGGTGGCAATGAGGGCGAAGATGCGGCACATAGCGTGACAGTAATTTCTATGGGACCAGAACGAGCAACCGATGCAGTGCGCAAAGCGCTTTCAATGGGAGCTAACGATGCAATTCTAATTACCGATACCGCCCTCGCTGGAAGCGATGCCTTAATGACTTCGAAAGTGCTCGCAAAAGTAATTAGTGACGGTGGATTTGATTTAGTTATTTGCGGAACCGAAAGCACAGATGCGCGCATGAGCGTTGTGCCGGCAATGATTAGCGCTCGCCTGGGATGGGCACAACTCACGTTTGCTTCATCGGTAAGCGCAGAACCAGCTGCTTCAAAAATTTCGATCACTCGCACAACTGAAGCTGGTGTTGATCAAATGTCTGCATCTTTACCAGCCGTAATTAGTGTTGTCGAGAAAATTAATGAACCGCGCTATCCATCATTTAAAGGCATTATGGCTGCGAAGAAGAAGACAATTGATGTAAGAGATTTGTCATCAGTAGGCGTTGTAGCAGAATCTGGTTGGTCTGAAGTTAAAGATGCAACTCCACGTCCTGCGCGTGCAGCTGGCATTAAAGTCATAGACGAAAACGGTAGCGGCGCGCAAGCGCTGGTTAATTTCCTAGCAGAGAAGAAGTTGATATGAGCACAGTATTAATTCTTGCTGATATTGCAGGAGATAAAGCAACTAAGACAACTGCTGAATTAGCAACTGCTGGCGCTCGTATTGGAGAGGTAACAGCGGTAGTTCTCGCTGCCCCTGGCGCCGGTGCTGCGATTGCAGCAACTCTAAATCAAGGCCCAATTTCAAAGGTTGTAATCGTTGAGTCTGCTGATTTTGCTTCATGTGGTGTTGCCGCAGCAGCTGATGCACTTGCCCAGATTACAAAATCGCATTCACCTGCAGCACTTTTAGTCGCCTCACATGCGTTCGGCAAGGAAGTTGCCGCTCGCGTTGCGGTCACTCTTGAATCTGGGATCATCACCGATGCGGTAGATGTTGATAGCAACGTTGTCGCAACTCAATTGGTATTCGGCGGATCTACGACAGTGCATTCAGTTGTTTCACATGGTGTGCCAATTATTACGGTACGACCAAATTCAATCTCAGCTGATTTCAGCGCCTCATCTCCAGCGATATCTACTGAAGTTGTTTCAATTTCAGATGTTTCAAAGCTTTCTTGCATCTCTTCTTCGCAACCACCGGTAAAGGGCGGACGTCCAGAACTTACCGAGGCAAACATTGTTGTCTCAGGTGGTCGAGGTACTGATGGAAATTTTGCAGCAGTTGAAGGATTTGCAGATTCACTCGGCGCAGCAGTTGGTGCTTCACGTGCAGCAACTGATGCCGGTTGGTACCCACACTCACATCAAGTTGGCCAGACAGGTAAAACTGTTAGCCCGGCTCTATATGTTGCATGTGGAATCTCTGGTGCAATTCAGCACCGTGCGGGAATGCAGACATCCAAGGCAATTGTTGTTATCAATAAGGACCCCGAGGCTCCGCTCTTTGAAATTGCAGATTTCGGCGTAGTGGGCGACCTCTTCGCTGTTCTGCCTGCGGCAACTGAAGGAATAAAGGCGCGTCAGGCTTAATCCCTGCCTACAAACTAGACTGCTCCAATGAGCATCTACCTCGATCATGCGGCTACAACGCCGATGAACCCGCAGGCTATTGAGGCGATGTCCAACGCACTTGCCATTATCGGCAATCCATCATCTCTACATGCAGATGGTCGCGCTGTTCGTAAATATGTTGAAGATGCACGAGATCTGCTCGCAAAGAATATTGACTGTGCACCAAGTGAAATTATCTTTACCGGCTCTGGTACTGAGGCTAATAACATTGCGATCAAAGGAATTTTCTGGGAGCGCAACTCTTCGCGCTCACGACCGGTCGTAATTACTAGTGCGATCGAGCATCAAGCAGTTCTAGAACCTGCACAGTGGTTAGTCGCACATGAAGGAGCGCAGCACATCGTGCTTCCAGTTACCGAAGATGGCGTAGTTAGCTTAGATGCACTCCAGCTGCTGGTTAGTCAGCACGGTGATTCGATTGCACTGATTTCAATTATGCATAGCAACAATGAAACCGGTGTAATTCAGCCAGTTGCAGATGTCGTTGATATCGCTGGAGATATTCCAGTGCATTGTGATGCGGTGCAATCTTGGAGCAAAGCACCACTTTCTTTTAAAGATCTTGGTCTATTTGCGATGACGCTTAGCGGTCATAAAGTTGGCGGACCGATCGGGATCGGAATTTTAGTCTTGAGTCGCGGAATCGATATTCCAGCACTAATTCATGGTGGGGGACAAGAGCGCGAAATACGAAGCGGAACTGTTAATGCACCTTCTATCGTTGCCCTCGCTGCGGCGATTTCTAAAAGTAATTACTCTGCACATGATGTGGCAGCGCTTCGCCATTCTTTCGAACGAGGCGTGGAACGAGTCATCCCTGATGTTGTAATTAACAGTGCAGATGTAGATCGCTTGCCAGGAATATCAAGCGTAACTTTTCCAGGAACTCTCAATGAAACTCTTCTACTTTTGCTCGATAGCGAGCAGATTTCATGTTCAACGGGTGCTGCATGTACCGCAGGAGTGCATCGCCCAAGCCATGTCCTTGAAGCAATGGGACTTGCTGAAGATTCAGTGATGTCGACGCTCAGGTTTTCATTCGGTGCTACAACAACCCAATCTGATGTAGATGATGTAATTGCAGCGCTACCAAAGGTTGTCGAACGAGCTCGGAGCGCGCGATGAAGCTAATTGCTGCAATGTCCGGGGGAGTCGATTCTGCAGTTGCTGCAGCTCGCGCCGTGGAAGATGGACACGATGTAATTGGTGTGCATTTAGCGCTCTCATCTAATCCGCAGAAATATCGCAGCGGCGCTCGTGGTTGCTGCACAATCGAAGATTCACATGATGCACGTCGTGCGGCAGATGTAATTGGTATTCCCTTTTATATCTGGGATATGGCGGAAGAGTTTCACGAAAATGTTGTAGAAAATTTTATGTCCGAATACAAATCTGGGCGTACGCCGAATCCATGTCTTCGCTGTAACGAGAAGATTAAATTTGCCGCAGTTCTTGATCGCGCAAAGAACATGGGATTCGATGGTGTAATCACCGGACACTATGCGCGTACGGTTGATACTCCAGAAGGCAAGACTCTTCACCGCGCAATTGATCCACTTAAAGATCAGTCATATGTTCTTGCAGTCCTTACTCGTGATCAAATAAACGGTGCAATTTTTCCACTTGGCGATACCCAAAAAGTTGATATTCGAATCGAAGCAGAACGTCGCGGATTAGCAGTTGCACAAAAACCTGATAGTCACGATATTTGCTTCGTCCCATCAGGTGACAACGCTGGTTGGTTGCGCGATCGCATGGGCAGTGAAGCTGGACCAATCGTTGACCAAGATGGAAAACAGCTGGGTACGCATAAGGGCGCATACACATACACAATCGGTCAGCGCAAAGGCTTAGGTCTAACCGTCCCTACTGAGGATGGCTCGCCTCGCTTTGTATTAAAAATCGAGCCAGTCTCAAACACAGTTGTCGTAGGTCCGCGAGAAGATTTAGCGGTGTCATCAATGCGAGGCGAGCGAGCCATTGTTTGTGGCCCCGAAATTGCGCCAGGTTCTCATCGCGGCTTTGTGCAGATTCGCGCACATGGCGCCCCACTTCCTGCCACTTACTCTTACGCTGATGGTTTCCTCACCGCACAACTCGATGAACCACTACTTGGTCTTGCAACAGGACAAGCAATGGTTATTTACGACGGTGATCGCGTGGTGGCTTCAGCAACGATTTGCGAGACAGCATGAGTGCAACTGAAAACAATCAAGCACGTCATCGCATCAGCGAATTAACGCAAGATATTCGTGATCATCAATTTAAATATTATGTACTTGATGCTCCTACTATTACGGATGCGCAATTTGATAAGTTACTTAAAGAACTTGGTGCGCTAGAGGCAAAGCATCCTGAGTTGCTTGAGCCAGATTCGCCAAGTCTCGGAGTCGGCGGTGGATTTGCCACAACATTCGACCAGCATGATCACATCGAAAAGATGATGAGCCTTGATAATGTTTTTGATACCGACGAGCTCAACACTTGGTTTGATCGGGTTGAAAAAGAATCACCCTCGCCACAGTATTTGTGCGAACTCAAAGTTGATGGTCTAGCAATTAATTTGCTCTACGAGAACGGTCAATTAACCCGAGCACTCACACGCGGTAACGGAGTAACGGGTGAAGATGTGACTCTCAATGTGAAGACCATCAAAGGGCTACCTCATGCACTAACTGGCAAGAAGATTCCATCGCAGATTGAGATCCGCGGAGAAGTTTTCTTTCCGGTGGCAGCATTTAATCTTCTCAATGAAGAGCTAGAAGAAGCCGGAAAGGCACTTTTTGCTAATCCGCGAAATTCAGCAGCTGGATCGCTTCGTCAAAAAGATCCACGTGTCACTGCATCGCGACCATTAAGTGTTGTCGTGCATGGTGTTGGAGCAAATGATGGACTCGAATTCAAGAATCAATCTGATGCTTATGCAGAACTGAAGAAACTTGGTTTGCCAACTTCTGAGAGATTTAAAGTCTGCAGCACTCGTAAGGAAGTAATTGATTTTATTAATTATTACAACGAGCATCGCCATGATGTCGAACATGAAATTGATGGCGTAGTCATCAAAGTTGATTCGATTGCCGAGCAACGCAAACTTGGCTTTACCTCCCGCGCACCAAAGTGGGCTATTGCCTTTAAGTATCCGCCAGAGGAAGTAACAACAAAGCTGATCGATATAAAGGTAAGCGTGGGCCGTACTGGACGTGTAACTCCGTTTGCATTTATGGAACCAGTAAAAGTTGCCGGCTCAACTGTAACAAATGCCACGTTGCACAACCAAGAGGAGATTGAACGCAAAGGTGTATTGATTGGCGACACTGTCATTATTCGCAAAGCTGGAGATGTTATCCCTGAGGTTCTTGGACCCGTTGTAGATAAGCGGACAGGCAAAGAGAAGAAATTTGTTATGCCAACGCACTGCCCAGAATGTAATTCAGCGCTAAAAGCAATCAGTGAGGGCGATGTAGATATTCGTTGCACCAATCAACGAAGTTGCCCGGCTCAGTTGCGTGAGCGTATTTTCTATATTGGTTCTCGTTCGGCGCTTGATATCGACGTCTTAGGACTAGAAGCAGCAATTGCATTGTTGGCCGATAAAGTCATTGAGGACGAGGGAGATCTTTTTGATCTCACCGAAAACAAATTGGCTCACTCTGCTTTCTTTACTAAGAAAGATGGCACACCTGGCAAGAATGTCGAGAAGTTACTTTCAGCCCTCGAAGAAGCTAAGACCCGACCTTTGTGGCGCACAATTGTTGCGCTATCTATTCGCCATGTTGGACCTACCGCTGCGCAAGCACTTGCTGCAAGGTTAGGTTCGATGGATGCAATTTCTAAAGCATCTCTTGATGAGCTTGCAGATATTGATGGCGTTGGCGGAGTTATCGCTGAATCGATTGTCGAATGGTTTAACGTTGATTGGCATCAGGCAATTGTGAAAAAGTGGAGTGCCGCTGGTGTAGCGATGCAAAACATTGCAGGTGAAGCTAAGCCACAAACTCTCGCAGGTCTCACTTTTGTTGTAACCGGTGGGCTCAACAACTTCACACGCGATTCAATTGCAGAGACAATTACTGCTCATGGTGGAAAGCCATCATCTTCGGTTTCGAAAAAGACTGACTATGTACTAGTTGGCGCTGATCCAGGATCTAAGCTGGCAAAGGCGCAAGAGTTAGGCGTCACAATCATCGATGAGGCTCACTTCTTAGAGCTTCTGGCAGGTAAGTAGTAACCTAGCGCCATGTTGATTCTCTCTGAAACAGTACGTGAGCTTCCAATCTCTCCTGTCGCATTCGGACTAACCGCTTTTGGAACCTTTGTCTTCTTGCTTTACGTCGTTCTTCGCTTCGACAAGTAATCACACTGGCGGAAGGTATATCCCTTGAAGCTTGGCTTGTATGGTGGAACATTTGATCCAATACACAACGGCCATCTCCATGTAATCAAGGAACTTCTCTTTAAAAATATTGTTGATCATGTATTGGTTGTACCAGCCGGAGAACCGCGTCTTCGCGATAATGCTCCGCAAGCAACAGGTGCCCAGCGCCGTGCAATGTGTCAATTGGCAATAAATGAATTAGCGCCAGAAATCAGAAGCAAAGTTGAAGTTAATCCAATTGAAATTCTTCGAATGGGCCCTAGCTACACAATCGATACCGTTGAAGCCATTAAACAGACTTATCCCGATGATGAAATTGTTCTAATAATCGGAACAGATGCCTACGAGAAAATTTCTCAATGGCACCGTAGCGAAGAATTATTAAAGATGGTCACGCTCGAAGTTATCGCTAGACCTGGCTCAGTAGCTGAGAATGCGCGTGATATTGGTGCAATTGATGTCTCTGCATCTCAAGTACGATTGCACCACTCAGATCAGCTTTCGCCATCTGTTGCCAAATACATCAAGGAGCACAATCTCTATGTCAGCTAGCCAAAGCACAATCGCGCACACACAGATTGCCGCACAAGCAGCTGCAGATAAATTCGGCACAGAAATGGTCGCACTGGATCTCTCTGAGCAAGCAGTTCTCTCTGAGGTATTCCTTATTGTTACAGCTCAGAACGTTCGCCAAGTTTCTGCAATCTCAGATTGGGTAGAAGAGAAGCTTCGCCTTGCTGGAGATAAGCCACTTCGCCGCGAGATTAGTGAAGAGTGGGCATTGCTAGATTACTCAGATCTCGTAGTTCATATCCAGAGCAAAACACTTCGAAGCTATTACATGCTTGATCGCTTGTGGAATGACTGCCCAACAATCCCACTCAATATTAAAGAGCCATCAGATGCGGATGAAGTAGTAAATGGCTAACACAATAATATTGTGGCGTCACGGTCAAACTGATTGGAACGTCCAGAATAAATTTCAAGGCCACACAGATATTCCGCTAAATGCTGTTGGCGAATACCAAGTCACTCATGCCGCACGCCTCGTGATAGATATGAAGCCAACTTTAATAATTTCAAGCGATTTACAAAGGGCACAAAAAACCGCGCAGGCGCTATCTGATCTCAATGGATTACCTATCAAGGTAGATGCACGTCTTCGCGAAACAAACTGCGGGCAATGGGAAGGTCTCACCGGCGAACAAATTCGCGAAGTAGATCATGCAAATCTTAAAGAGTGGTCATTAGGTGGAGACAATCCAGCTGGCACCACTGGCGATCGACGAAGTGAAGTCGGTGCGCGCGCAAAAGGTGCAATCGATGATTTCCTTGCAGATAAAGATGGCGAAACCCTTATTGTCGCAACGCATGGCGGAACAGCTCGCGCAATTATCGGTATGTATCTCGAACTTCCGATTCCTTTCTGGTCGAAAATTGGCGGATTATCTAATGCATCTTGGTCTGTACTAAGTCACTCTCCTAAAGGATGGTTACTTACAGAGCACAATGCAGGATCTATTCCTGAGCCAGTGCTAGGCCAAGATGGAGCAGCAGTTATTCCAGATTCGATACGGTAATTCGATACGGTAATTCGATACGGTAATCGATAAGGTAATATTCCGTCAGATTTACGACGGGGATATGGCGCAATTGGTAGCGCGCTTCCATGGCATGGAAGAGGTTAGGGGTTCGATTCCCCTTATCTCCACTGAAAACACAATCATCTATGTAAGTTAAGATTGGCCAATGACCACAGAACCTCAGGAGCACGCGGCATACGATTTTGCCTACGTCCAAGAGAAGTGGCTTCCAATCTGGGACAAGCTAGAGCCCTTTAAATCTGGCCGCGCCGACGACACCCGCCCTAAGAAATATGTACTCGATATGTTTCCATATCCATCGGGTGATCTTCATATGGGCCACGCAGAGGCATATGCACTCGGTGATGTAATCGCTCGCTACTGGATTCAAAAAGGTTTTAACGTCATGCACCCGATTGGTTGGGATGCATTCGGACTTCCGGCAGAAAATGCTGCAATCAAGCGCAATGAAGATCCACGAATCTGGACATACGAGAACATTGCTACGCA
>WLNN01000005.1 GCA_009699765.1 Actinomycetota bacterium | reverse complement strand
CTCCTGCACGTGGTGTGGATATTCCTTCAACTTTTTCATTTACAGGTTCTGGATATGGCCATGGCGTCGGAATGAGCCAAATCGGTGCAAGAGAACGTGCGGTGCAAGGCGATAGCGCAACAGCGATTCTTAATTATTACTACAAGGATGTTGTGATTGCCCCGGTAATTGATACCGCAACAATTCGTGTCAATATCGGCCATGCACTTAAGAGCGTAATTTTCTCAACCACATCATCTGGCACTTCATTACAGTTATTTTCAGGTGATGTTCTTATTTCAACAGTTGCGAATAAAAAGAAACTTACACTGTCACTATCTGCTGATGCAAAAAGCATTAAAGGCTATAACTCATCGCTATTAACCCTTCGCTGGAGTGGTGGATCAACCCCGCTGGTCACTGTTACCGAGTCAGGTACGACAGAACGCTTCCGTTATGGGTTCATACAAATCAAGGTAGTTAAAGGCGCTCTTGAGGTGACAAACTCACTCTCATTGCATGACGAGTACTTACTTGGAATTAGCGAGATTTCTACTTCGTGGCCAGCGGCTGTTTTAGAGGCGCAAACGATTGCATCTCGAAGTTATGCGCTTTCTAAGATGGGGTCCATCAAAGGCTCTTGCGATTGCCATTTGTATTCACACATCGCAGATCAAAATTTCGTGGGCTATGCAAAAGAAGGTGAAGCGAAAGTTGGCAAGCTATGGCGTGCAGCTGTTTTGCGTACCGTTGTTGATACCTCGACTGGGCTCGCAATATTAAGTGATGGCAATCCTATTCAGGCGTACTTCTTTTCATCATCAGGAGGAGCAACTCAATCTTCGGCAGATGCCTGGGGTGGATATACCAGCTACACACAATCAGTTGCGGATACCGCAAGCGTCACAACTGCTTTAAATCCTCGTTTCGCTAACTGGAGCGCTTCTGCAACGCAAGCACTTGTCGCTGCTGCATTTGGCTTACCTAATGTGGTTTCGCTCGAAATAATCTCAAGAAATTCTGCAGGAGCAGTAACGTGGATCAAGGGAACCTCTCGTGACGGAGTTACACAAATGGTGCGTGGGGATACCTTCAGAAGTAGAGCTAAATTACCTTCACCTTGGTTTACGCCTGCACCATAAGGTGCTTCCTCACTAAAATTAAATTATTAAGATTAGTTGGCGTGAAGAACAGAATTAAGTCCGCCCCATGTACCGGTGCGCATAACAACTTCAAGCCCACCAGTTAGTGAATTGCGACGGAAGAGCAGGTCGTTTGCGCCTGAAAGTGTTCCAGCTTTTACAACCTGACCATCTGGAAGTTTTACTTTCGCTGCAGCAGTTATGTAAGTCCCAGCCTCTATTACACAATTGTTTCCAAGTGAGATACCAAGACCAGAATTTGCACCAAGAAGGCACTTTTCTCCTATAGAAATAACTTCTTTTCCGCCACCGCTAAGAGTTCCCATGATTGAAGCTCCGCCACCGACATCGGTACCGTCTCCAACTACAACGCCCGCAGATATACGCCCTTCGACCATTGAAGTGCCGAGTGTTCCGGCGTTGAAGTTCACAAAGCCCTCATGCATGATCGTGGTTCCTGTAGACAAGTAGGCACCAAGACGCACTCGATCGGCATCAGCAATGCGAACTCCTGAAGGAATAACGTAATCAACCATACGAGGGAATTTATCTACGCTAAATACTGTCACCGATCCGTGTTTAGCTTTTAGTCGCGCGCGCGTGATTTCAAATCCTTCAACAGCGCATGGACCGACTGAAGTCCAAACAACGTTACTTAGCAAACCAAAAATTCCATCAAGTGATTGTCCGTGTGGTTTTACCAGGCGATGAGAAAGTAAATGAAGTCGCAGATAAGCATCTTGCGCATTTGTAGGAGCTTTTGTGAGATCGATTTCTATTGAAACTATTTCACGCGTAACACCACGATCAGAATCAGGTGTTGCAAGTGCCAAGAGTGCAGAATCGGGAGAGCCGGTAAGCGCACCAAGTGCAGGTGCGGGGAACCAGACATCTAAAACTGTAGTTCCAGCAAATGTTGCAATTCCATGACCATGTGCAAGTGACGACATGGCTTAAGGATATCGGTAATTACCCGTATCCTTCTGCGCATGCGCATAGCCGTCTATTGCTCTTCGTCACCCACGATTGACCCTAAGTTTATTGATCTCTCATTCGAACTTGGTGCAGCTATTGCTTCGGCGGGGGCCGACCTTGTTTCTGGTGGTGGTCATATCTCATCAATGGGAGCGATTTCGCGTGGAGCTCGTAGCAAGGGCGGAAGGACAATCGGAATCATTCCGCAGTTATTGGTAGATATTGAATTCGCAGATCACGATAGTGATGAGCTCGTAATTGTAGATTCCATGCGCACGCGTAAGGGAAAGATTGAAGAACTCGCAGATGCCTTTATTGCACTTCCCGGCGGACTCGGAACTCTTGAAGAACTCATCGAGATTTGGGTTGGTCGATATTTAGGTTTTCATAACAAACCAATTGTTATTCTCGATCCGTACGGGGTCTATAAAAAATTGCACGAACTTGTCATAGATTTAGAAGATCAAAAATTTGTAAAACCAGGAATGCGTGACTTAGTTTTATGGGCGACCACTATCGAAGAAACTATGCAATTCATAACGGCTCATCATGAGAAGTAATTCATTAGCAATTTCTTTATTGATCAAGGCTCCAGCTGAAAAAGTTTGGGATTCAATTGCTGATTGGAGTGGACAGAGCAATTGGATGTTACAGACTAAAGTTTGGGTAACAAGTGAAAAACACGAGGGAGTTGGAACAACTATCGCGGCATTCACGGGTCCGTTCTATAAATTTTATCCGTGGGGAAAACAATTAGGTGTTCTTGATTTGATGAAGGTAACTCTGTGGGAGCCACCATTTCGTTGCGATGTAATTCATCACGGCTCCATTATTAAAGGTACCGGTTCGTTTGTAGTTGAAAAGGTCGACTCCCAGAACTCGATTTTTCATTGGTCCGAAGAGATCCAAGCGCCCGCAGCGCTCTTCTACGCAATGCGCCCCTTTATTGTGCTCGGTGTAAAGATTTCTCTCGCCCGATTTGCTCGCCTACTGGAGTAATCTCTATCCCTATGAGCGCCTCTCGGACGATTGCAGAATTGATTTCTGCTCTGCCGGAAGAGGAGCGAATAATTTTGACATTGCACTATCTCAAGGCCATGAGCTCTTCAGAAATCGCAGAAATACTTCATGTACCTGAAAGGTCGGTTACCGCGCTGATCGATGCTGGAAAACGAAGGATTACCGCCCAACTCGGCCTCTAAGCACGCTTATTTGCCGAAGCACTTGCCAAAATCCGATTTCCGTAACTGGGGTTGAGTGCGGGATACTTATCCAATGGCTGCAATGAAACCCCGCACTGGTGATGGTCCGATGGAAGTTACCAAAGAAGCTCGCTCACTAGTGATGCGCATTCCACTCGAAGGGGGAGGCCGACTTGTAGTCGAGCTCAATCCTCAAGAGGCCAACAATCTCAGCGCCGCTCTTGAAGCCGCAGTAGCACTTATCAAGAAGTAAGGCTTTCGAAATTCTCCATTCTGTAAAACCAGAACTCGCTTCGATTATTGGAGGCGATGTTCTTGCACTTGGTTTTATTAAAAATTCAGATGGTGAATTTGAAATGGTGGGCAAAAGTTCGCTCATTTCTTCAATTGAAAAATATTTTGAGATCAACCTCCTTGATGAAATCGCATTTTTCTCACCTTCCGGAAAAGCCGGAGAATTATATGAAATACCAGTACTGCATGACGATGTCGAGATGGATCGTATTTACTTAGTCGGACTTGGCGATCAATCTCTGAAAGATTTTCGTGCAGCAGGCGCGGCGCTAGGGCGTAAAGTCCGAGGTAAAGCTTTAAATCTCGTGACAGTTTTGGCATCAAAAAAGTTTGAGGTAAAAGCTCATGCAATTTCGTTAGTTCTTGGTGCATACACATGGAATCTCAAGACATCTGCACCAGTTGAAATTCCTACCTTCACTATTGCTACTGAAGAAGATTTGGCTATGGCGGAAGCGAATGCGATCGCTGCTTCTGTAGTCCTTACTCGTGATCTCATTCATACGCCTTCAAATATCAAGAATCCGCTCTGGATTGCACAGGAAGCTAAGAAAGTCGCAACGAGTAAAGGACTAACAATTCGAGTTCTTTCTGGAAAAGAAATCACAAAATTTGGCGGACTTGTTGCAGTTGGAATGTCATCTCCAGATCCCGGCCCACGTTTTGTTGAGGTCTCGTATATTCCAAAGAAGATTTCTCAGTCAAAAATAAAGGGAGCAACCGCCCTTCCTCATGTTGTTATTGTTGGAAAAGGAATCACTTACGATACTGGCGGAGTTTCACTAAAGCGTCCTTACGACTTAATGGCTCCAATGAAGAGCGATATGGCTGGATCGGCTGCAGTACTTGGCACAATCGCTGCCATTGCGGATTTGCAGCCAAATGTACGAGTAACTGGCTTAATGATGCTTGCCGAGAATGCACTCTCTGGAACAGCACAACGACCATCTGATGTTATTACTCAGTACAACGGAACAACAGTTGAAATTATCAATACAGATTCGGAAGGTCGTCTCGTCTTGGCAGATGGACTTGCCTATGCAGATAAGAAACTCGATCCTGATTACCTAGTAGATATTGCGACCCTAACTGGCGCTGCAACGCTTGGTTTGGGACGCCAATATGCCGCGATGTACACACGGGATAACAAACTTGCTCGCGAGTTAAGTGAAATTGGTGAAATATCTGGCGACCGTGTCTGGCATATGCCGCTGGTTGATGAGTATTTTGATTCACTCGAAAGCGATGTTGCGGATCTCAATCACAATGGAAAAAAACGCAAGTATTCTGGCGGATCATTAATTGGCGCTCTTTACCTTGAACAATTTGTTGGCGAACGCAAGTGGATTCACTTGGATATTGCCGGAACCGGGCGTAGTGATGCAGATTCTGGAGAAAATCCTAAGGGCGGGACTGGATATGGCGTCCGTTTGCTCGTTGATTGGATATTGTCTCTCTCATGATTATCGATCCGCACTCCTATGCAGAGGGCTTTATATCTGAGGATGCGGTCAAGATCGCAGCTCGTGCACGTGGGGTAGAAGTTGGAACGCATGACATCACTCAAGGTGCAGGTTCATATCTTTCTTTCCTTGCTCATCTCCTTAAAGCCCAATCGGTTGTAGAAATTGGAACTGGTTCTGGCGTCGGTGCACTCTGGCTTCTAAATGGAATGCTTAAGTCCGGAACGCTTACTTCGATCGATGATGAGGCTGAACACACTTCAATTGCAAGAATTGCTTTTGCAGATGCAGATATTGTTCCGTCAAGGTTTCGATTAATAACAAATCCCGTAATGGAAGTAATGACCAAGCTCACCGATCGTGCATACGATCTCGTGATTTACCGTCATAATCCGGAAGATCTAACATATGCAATTTCTGAAGCTCAGAGAATTCTCAGAAGTGGCGGAGTCTTCGTTGTGGACAATTTCTTTGGAGGCGGAAAAGTTTCTGACCCCGCGCAGCGAGACCCAAAGACCGTTGCACTTCGTGAAGCCGGCAAAGCGCTTAAAGCAGATAACGAAGTATGGGCTACAACACTTATTCCAATTGGTGATGGGTTGTTGCTCGCAACTAAGTTGTAGCAAAATAGAGCCATGTCCAACTTCAATAGCCAAGGTCCTTGGTGGGGAGCTCCAAATTCCTCCGGAAAGAGTATTTCTCTTCGTAACGCACTTGTACTTGCTTTAGTTGTTGGAGTTGTTGCTGGCATTTTTGGAGCATCTTCTACCGGATCACTCTTTGGTTACTCCACGCGTCTAGTCAAGTCTTCTTCAACCATCGAAAGACCAGCAGACTCTGTTGCTGGAATTGCTAAACGCGTTCTGCCATCTGTTGTATCAATCGACGCTAAAGATAGCGATGGAGGCGCAACTGGTTCTGGTTTTGTAATTTCAAGCGATGGCTACATTTTGACCAATAATCACGTAATTGCCGCTGCCGTCAAAAGCGGTGGTGCAATAACTGTTCGCCTGCAAGATGGCTCGTCTTATGATGCAAGCGTTGTTGGCCGCGATGCTTCTTATGATTTGGCAGTCCTTAGAATTTCAAATCGCAATTTAACTGCGCTTCAATTTGGAGATAGTGACAAAGTTGCTGTGGGAGATTCGGTCTTAGCAATCGGATCTCCGTTAGGTCTTCAAGGCACCGTGACGCTTGGAATTATTAGCGCAAAAGACCGCGCAGTCACTGCAGGAGAATCCCTCTTAGATAATTCATTTATCAACGCACTCCAAACAGATGCAGCCATTAACCCTGGTAATTCGGGTGGCCCACTTGTTGATGCCACCGGTGCTGTGATTGGTGTGAATTCTGCTATTGCCACTTTAGGTGCTTCTATGGGATCGCAGACTGGTTCCATTGGACTTGGATTTGCAATTCCAATTAATCAAGCACGCAAGACAGCAGAACAATTAATTAAGAGCGGCAAAGCAACTTATCCAATTATTGGCGTACAAGTTGATATGACTGTAAGCGGTAAAGGTGCAGTAGTTTCTTCTAAGAGCAATGCAATCTTGCCAGGTGGTCCAGCTGCAAAGGCGGGAATTAAGCCAGGTGATCTCATTACAGAATTTGATGGTCGAGCCATAACTGCGCCCGAAGAACTCATTGTTGCGGTTCGCTCCCATGATGTTGGAGATTCAGTCGACATTACTTATATCCGTGCAGGTAAGAGCTACAAAGTTACGCTCATCCTGACAGCGGCCGAGTAGGGCGATAAGGTTCTCGCATGTTCTTCGACTTTGGTGCCGGCGAAATCATTGGTCTTGCAATTCTTGCAATGATTCTCATTGGACCAGAAAAGCTGCCACAGTTTGCAGTAGAAGCAGCAAAAGTTGTAAAAAAGTTGCGCACCCTTGCAACAACTGCAACAAATGAGCTAAAAGAGAATCTAGGCCCTGGTTTTGAAGATCTTCAGCCATCTGATCTGAATCCAAAGACTTTTGTTAAAAAGCAGCTTGAATCAGCACTTGAAGACGAGCCAACTAGAGTCTTAAAGCGTCCTGAAAACAAGATCGATCCAGATCTTCTATGAGCGATACATCTCTTATACATGAAGCCCTTAGCAAGGTAAATGATCCTGAGCTTCACCGTTCAATAACTGAACTTGGTATGGTCGAATCCATATCTCAATCTGGTGCGACGGTCGATCTAAAAATTCTTCTAACGATTTCCGGTTGCCCAATGAAGGATCGCCTTACGAGCGACATCGAGAAAGCCGTGCTTACCGTCGCCGGAGTTTCAACTGTAAAAATTGAGTTCGGTGTTATGAATGAAGAACAGCGCGCAAACATTAAGAAACTGCTTCGCAATGGGCGTGAAGCTTTTATCTCATTTGCTCAAGCAGATTCACTGACGCGAGTTATCGGAGTTGCCTCTGGTAAAGGTGGCGTCGGTAAATCTTCGCTTACTGCAAATCTTGCAGTGGCTGCAGCTCAGAGAGGACTCCGGGTGGGAATCCTTGATGCCGATGTCTACGGACACTCAATTCCGCGCTTGATGGGGCTTATGGGTCAGCGACCAACAGCAATCGACCAAATGTTTATCCCACTCGAATCATTCGGTGTAAAAGTAGTTTCTATGGAGATGTTTAAGCCAGAGCGCTCTGATGCAATTGCTTATCGTGGCCCACTTCTGCACCGCGTACTAGAGCAACTTCTCTCTGATGCGTATTGGGGTGATCTCGATATTCTCTTTATTGATCTCCCTCCCGGCACTGGTGACCTTGCAATTTCATTAGGTCAATTAATTCCAACATCAGAGATTGTTGTTATAACAACTCCACAAGTTGCGGCTGCTGAGGTAGCAGAACGTGCTGGACGAATCGCTCACCAAATTCATCAACGAGTCATTGGTGTTATCGAAAATATGTCAGCCGTTGCTTGCTCCAAGTGCGGTGAAGAAATGGCCCTCTTCGGCACCGGCGGGGGAGAAGAGACCTCACGCAGACTCTCCACTTTGGTGGGAGCAGATGTTCCACTTATGGGTAAGGTGCCATTTAATGTTGATTTGCGCGAGGGTGGCGATGAGGGCACGCCTGTTGTTATTAGCGCACCTACAAGTCAGAGCGCAAAAGCAATTCAGGAGATTGTCGAGAAGTTAGTGATTCGCCAAGGATCTTTACTTGGAGTCAGACTCGGGCTTGCGTAGCTCTTGCACAATTTCTTTTGCAAAATCTTCAAGCTCGTTACGAATGTAATCGCGAGTTGATACATCTCCCAATGCAATACGAAGGCTCGCAAGTTCACGAGTTAGATATTCGGTATCTGCAATATTGCGATCACCACGTGCGCGATCTTCGTTGAGAGCAATGCGATCACGGTCAGCTTGGCGATTCTGTGCAAGCAAAATAAGTGGTGCTGCATAAGATGCTTGTAGCGAAAGAATAAGTGTCAAGAAAATAAATGGATATTTATCCCAACGCAGTGATGTTGGAGCGAGAACGTTCCATGCAATCCAACTTATTACAAAGACTGTCATGTAAACCAAGAAGCGAGCAGTGCCCAAGAAACGTGCAAAACGTTCTGACAAACGGCCAAACGCTTCAGGATCATAGTTAGCACGAAGTGAGCGACGTGTCTCGCGTGGGGTATCCAAACCATTGTTGCGTGCCATCGTTACACCTCCTCGCCAAAGCTAGTATCAATATTTTCTAGTGCTGCTGTTGTTGCTGCAGAGTCGCGGTGATCGTGACGCCAGTTCTCTGGCAGCAAGTGGTCAAGCACGTCATCGACTGTTACTGCTCCGAGAAGCCGATCGTTTGCATCAATTACTGGCAACGAAAGCAAGTTGTAGCTTGCTAAGTATGACGCAACTTCATGTAATGATGCATCGGGATTTACGCCTTGAGTATTGGTATCAACGATAGAACCAAGCAATGTTGAAGGCGGCTCACGAAGTAAGCGTTGATAGTGGACCATCCCAATGAAACGTCCAGTAGGTGTTTCTAGTGGTTGGCGACAGATAAATACTTGAGAGGCTAGTGCGGGTGATAATTCACTTTTACGCACAGCTGCAAGTGCATCAGCCACCGCGTAATCCGCAGACATAACAATAGGTTCTGTCGTCATCATTCCACCGGCTGAATAATCTTCATAGGTCATCAGGCGCAAAACATCTTCGGCATCCTCTGGATCCATAAGCTCGATGAGTTCTTGTGCACGCTCTTCGCCTACTTCACGAAGTAAGTCAGCGGCATCATCAGGATCCATCTCTTCTAGAACGTCAGCAGCGCGCTCTCCTTCAAGCTCTGCAAGGAGGGCGACTCGCTCTTGCTCGTCCATCTCTTCAATCACATCAGCAAGGCGCTCATCATCTAATGCGCGCGCAACTTCAACACGACGCTTAGGTGATAAATCTTGAAGAACAGTTGCAAGGTCAGCTGCGCGTAAAGAACTCAAAGTTGAAAGTAGCTGTGTTGCACCTTGGTTTGCTTCTTGATTACTAAATCCGATGAGTTCTTCCCAAGCAACAGTTGAAGTGGCGCCTTTGCGACGGATGCCTTGCCCTTTGCGCATGATGTGGACTTTTGTAATAAGCCAATCACCATTACGTGAAAGCTCCATGCCCATATCTTCAACAACAACAGGTTCGTCTGTTTCGAGAATCATGATTGAGCGATCGAGAAGATCTCCAAGAACAAGCGTTTCTCCAGTGCGTGTTTCAAAACGTCGCATGTTAAGAAGGCCAGTAATTACAACTGCCCCAGATTCGATAGATGTAACTCGAGTTATTGGTACAAATACACGACGGCGAAGTGGAACTTCGACAACTAATCCAAGAATTCGAGGTGGTTGATTGTTAGAACGAAGGGTCGCCACAGCATCGCGCACCTTGCCAACTGGATCTCCGTTAGGGTCGAAAACTGCAGTTCCTGCAAGGCGGGCGAGGAAGACGCGATTCATTACATTTGCGCTCATGGCCCTGCCTTTCAATTCTCGAGTCTGCGACTCAGAGCCAAGGGTATCGGCTAGGTTTGCACCATGACTTCCACTTCTGGGCAATCACGCGTGAATTCGCAGATAACGGATATGCCCGGCAAATCAGATCTCGTGAAATTAGGGGTAGGCATCCTCGGAATCGGCTCATCCGGGCCGTTAATTGCATTAAGTACTATGCCAATTCCATCATTGATTTTCTGGCGCAATCTTGGTGGTGCTTTATTCACTGCTCCATTCGCGTTGCGACATCGTGTAGATCGCACGGGCGCCAAGTGGGCTTTAGCTGCGGGAGTAGTTCTGGCGCTTCACTTTATTGGATTCTTCATGGCGATGAGAATGACAAGCGTTGCAGCAGGAACCGCGCTCGTTGCACTGCAACCAATCTTCGCAAGTATTTTCGTAAAAGCTACCGGAGGAAATATTCCCCCAAAGGCTTGGTTCGGAATGATTGTAAGTTTTGTCGGAGTGCTATTTATCTCAGGAATAGATTTTTCTCTCGACCGCAAATCATTTATTGGAGATGTAGCAGCAATCATCTCAGCCGCTCTTGCAGCCGTATATATGATGTGGGGATCAAAAGCACTGAAGACTTTAGAAACCACAAGTTACACTGCAATTTGTTATGGAATGTGCGCCATGACCGCTCTACCAATCGCCTTCTTTGGTGGATATCAAATTATACATTTCCCACTTCGCGAGTGGTGGATACTTTTGGCGCTCATCGGTGGAGCCCAGATTCTGGGTCACTCGATGTTTAACTCTGCACTCAAGCGAGTCTCTCCTGCAGTTGTTTCACTAATTGTCTTCTTTGAAGTTCCGGTTGCAGCGATTGCTGCAAAAGTATTTAACATTGGCAATCAACCCTCTGGCTTAATTGTTCCTGGAATCTTTTTAATCCTTGCAGGATGCACTCTGGTTGTACTTCGTACTCGTCCAGATAAAAAGAGCGTTGAAGTGATGGTTAATGAATGATTGACATCCATACCCATACAACTTGCAGTGATGGAACAGATTCACCACTTGCCCTCGTAAAGAAAGCTGCTTCATCTGGAATAACCGTTTTGGGCTTGGCAGATCACGACACAACTTCTGGTTGGGCTGAAGCAATAGCTGCGCTACACGGCACCATGAAATTAGCTCTCGGTTCTGAGGTTTCTTGTTTGACCGTTGAGGGAACAAGCGTCCATATGCTTGGTCTGCTCTTTGATGGTGAGAATCAGCCGCTTCAACAACTGCTCTCAGATTCAAGGGATACCCGCATCCCTCGCATGAAAAAGATGATCGAAAACTTACAAAATGCGGGATATGACATCACCCTTGATGATGTTCAAGCGGTGACACCAGAAGGTGCAACTGTTGGACGGCCTCACTTGGCTGACGCACTTGTTGCGAAAAGAATAGTTTCTAGACGCGATGAAGCTTTTGCAGAGCTGCTTCACAATGAATCTCCATATTACGTTTCTCATTTTGCACCAACGCCGGAAGATTCAATTCGCGCAATCCGAGCTGCCGGGGGAGTTGCAGTAATTGCACATCCATTTGCTTCAAAACGAGGGCAGATAATTACACCTGAAACTTTCGAATCTCTTGTCGCGGCAGGATTGAATGGAATCGAAGTTTTTCATCGCGACCAGAGTGAAGATGAGAGAAATCAATTAATCGAAGTAGCCCGTGCATTGGATCTTGTAATTACAGGCTCAAGTGATTATCACGGCACAGGAAAAATGAATCAACTTGGCGAGAACACCACTGCTCAGGCAGAATGGGAGCGTCTGGAATCAATGGCGGACCAACGAAGGGTTGTCTCACGATGAAAACCGTTAGCGCATTAACATTTGCGGTTCAATCTTTTGTCACGCTCTTAGTGATTTTCGATCCTCCAGGTGCAACTCCAATCTTCTTAGCCTTGGTTTCTGATAAATCTGAACGCGAGCGACGTCGCCTAGCTTGGCAAGCCGCTTTCGTTTCACTATTTGTTATAGCTACTTTTGCAGTTTTTGGCCGATTCATTTTGGATTATATGAACGTCTCTATTGCTGCGCTGCAAGCTGCAGGTGGCCTGCTTCTCCTATATGTGTCTCTGCAATTGCTAACTGGAACAAAGAGCGATGACGCAGTTTCAGGAACAAACATCGGAATGGTTCCACTCGGTACACCTTTATTGGCAGGGCCTGGAGCCATAGTTGCGACGATGATTTTCGTGAAGCAGGCAAATACGCCAGAGCGTATTTCAGGGCTGATAGTGGCAATAATTGCTGTTCATCTGATAATCGGAATTGTTTTGATGATGTCGACTCGAGTTTTAAAGCTCATCAAGGAATCTGGAGTCACTTTATTGGCCAGAATTGCCGGACTTTTGCTTGCAGCGATTGCAGTACAGATGCTCGCCGATGCAATAAAGGTTTTAGCTAACTCTTAACTTTATTCTGCGATGCGCTTGGTACGCGTGCGCACGCGAGCTGCTTTTTCACGAGGCGCTTTAGCTACTGGATCCTTAGTTGCTGGAGCAGATTTACGTGCAGGCTTATCGCTCTTTGGTGCAGATGTTTCAACTTTCGCAGCCGGCACCATTCGGCCAGAAGAATCTGAAGGAATGTGAAGCGCTTCAAAGAAGTGCGCCGATGAAGAATAAGTCTCAAGCGGTTCAGGAAGTCCTAATTCGAGCGCCATGTCAATCATCTTCCAACGAGCAAGCTCATCCCAATCAACGAAAGTAACAGCAATTCCATCTGCACCTGCACGTGCAGTGCGACCAATCCGGTGCACATAAGTCTTTTCATCTTCAGGACACTGATAATTAATCACGTGCGTTATGCCATCAACATCAATTCCACGCGCTGCAACATCTGTCGCAATTAGTACATCGCGCTTGCCAGATTTGAAGTCATTTAAAGCCTTTTCACGAGCGCTTTGACCTAAATCGCCATGAATAGATGCCGCGCGGAATCCGCGCTCGATCAAATCATCTGCAGTCTTCTGAGCGGTGCGCTTTGTGCGGCAGAAAACTATTGTTGCTCCACGGCCATCTGCTTGAAGAATGCGTGCCAACATTTCGATCTTATCCAGCGCATGTGCGCGAAAAACATGTTGTTCGATGCGAGCAACAACGCGCCCCTCGTCCTGTGAATCTTGTGTGCGGATATGTACTGGCTGATTCATGAATCGACGCGCCAAGGCAATAATGTCGCCAGGCATTGTTGCGGAGAAAAGCATTGTCTGCGTGCGCGCAGGAGTTGATGAGAATAACTTCTCTACATCTGGCAAAAATCCCAGGTCGAGCATCTCATCGGCTTCATCAAGTACTACTCGTGTCACCTTGCTGAGTTTTAACTTGCCTTGACGATATAGATCCAATAGTCGTCCAGGAGTACCGACAACAATCTCGACCCCTGATTCAAGAGCTTCAATCTGTGGTTCAAATGCACGGCCTCCATAAACAGCAAGAGTACGAATTCCACGATTAAGTGAGAGCTCTTCAATATCTTTCGTCACCTGAACGCAGAGTTCGCGAGTAGGGACGACAATTAAAACTTGCGGCGCACCTTTGGCTTCTAATCCAGCCCACTCGGGATCGTTAGGTGCGATTACTCGTTCAATAACTGGAAGACCAAAGGCGAGAGTTTTACCGGTTCCGGTCTTCGCTTGACCAATTACATCGCCATCAGCGAGTGCGATTGGCAGAACCATCTCTTGAATTGCAAATGGTGCGGTAAAGCCATGTTGATGGAGAGCCTCAATTGTCTCTTTGCGGAGAGGAAGCTCTGCGAAAGTTATGCTCACTTACAGGGCGCCGAAACCAACGCGACGTTCGACAGGCTCACCGATTTCGATGTAACCAATCTTTGCCGCAGGGACCACAATTTCGTGTCCACGTATATCGGTCAAGATAAGAGGAGTGTTGCCAGCGAGGGCTGCAGATACTGCGCTCTTAATCTCGGCTGGGGTTGAAGGGCACTCAAAGGAGAGCTCGCTAGCGACGTCTGTAACTGCGATGCGAACCTGTGCTGATTTTTCATTCTTCTTGGTGCTCATACCTACATCTTATTGGTTAGAGCTCGGTGCGGGGAAATCCAGATATGCCTCGCCACATGAGATTCTCCACAAGATCCATCGCTTGCTGACGAGTCAGTTTGCTATCGCGCTCAAGCCAATGGCGCGCGGTTACTTGGGCATAGCCAATAAGTCCAACTCCGAGGAGCATAGCCGCTTCTTTTGGAAGACCAGTGTCATTGGAAATAACACCACTTACTGCGGCAGCACAGTCATATGTCATCCGACTTAGGCGTTCGTGTACCTGAGGTTCAACACTCATATCACTTTCAAAGAGAAGACGAAATGCTTCACCTTCGTTTTCAATGAAACTAAAATATGCATCAATTGTTGCGTGTACGCGCTGTGCGTTATCTGGTGTTGAAGAGATTGCTTTTTGTATCTCATATACAAGTGAGTCGATGTGAAGATCAAGAACAGCAAGATAAAGATCAAGCTTTGATGGAAAATGTTGGTAGAGAACTGGCTTACTTACACTTGCGCGATCAGCGATTTCATCCATCGCGGCGGAGTGATATCCAGCCGCCGTGAAAACTTCAAGCGCCGCACTTAAGAGGATTGCACGTCGTTCATCTCGAGGTAGGCGTGCTTTATCTCGCGAAGCATTTGCATCAGTTGTAGTCATTGTGCAAATCGTACCTTTCCGAGTCCTGAATTGGCGAGTGCCCGATGATTACGGCAGAATTGCCCCATGAAGACCCCACCACTCGTCTCGCCAGGTCCTGCTCTCACAGTTGATGAAGTACGCCGATATAGCCGTCACTTAATCATTCCTGATGTTGCGATGGCTGGTCAGCAACGCATGATGAATGCAAAGGTTCTCTGCGTCGGCGCAGGCGGTCTCGGATCTCCAGCTTTAATGTATTTGGCTGCGGCAGGAATCGGAACGCTCGGAATAGTTGAATTTGATACCGTAGACGAATCTAACTTGCAGCGCCAGATCATTCATGGTCAATCAGATATTGGTAAGAGCAAAGCAGAATCTGCTCGTGAAAAAATTGCTGAAATTAATCCATATGTAAAAGTAATAACTCACGAGACCCGTCTTGATAATTCAAATGTGCTAGAAATTTTCGCTCAATACGACATCATCGTTGACGGTACAGATAACTTCGCGACTCGCTATTTGGTAAATGATGCATGCGTATTATTGAAGAAGCCCTATGTGTGGGGTTCTATCTATCGCTTTGATGGCCAGGCAAGTGTTTTTTGGGCGGAGTATGGACCTTGTTACCGCTGTCTCTATCCAGAGCCACCACCACCAGGAATGGTTCCAAGTTGTGCCGAAGGCGGCGTCCTGGGAGTGCTATGCGCAACGATCGGTTCTATTCAGACTACGGAAGCTATAAAAGTGCTTACGGGAATAGGTGAGTCACTTATTGGTTCATTGATGATTTACGACGCCCTTGAAATGGATTTCCGCAAAGTAAAAATTCGCAAGGACCCTAATTGCCCAATCTGTAGCGAGAATGCAACACAGAATGCCCTGCTGCCTGATTATGAAGCTTTCTGCGGAGTTCTCTCTGAGGCAGCTCAAGAAGCAAGTACGGGGTCAACAATCACAGTTCAAGAGTTAAAAGAAAAAATAGACAGTAATGAAGATTTCTATCTGATTGATGTCCGCGAACCTAGCGAATATGAGATTGTTCAAATTCCTGGATCCCATCTGATTCCTAAACAGGGGTTTATTGATGGAAGTGTTCTCGCATCATTGCCACAAGGTAAGCCAATAATTCTTCATTGCAAGAGTGGCGTGCGTTCTGCAGAGTGTCTTGCGATACTCAAGGGCGCTGGTTTCGCTGATGCATCTCATGTAAGTGGTGGAGTTATTGCATGGGCAAAGCAGATAGATAAGACTCTTCCGGTCTACTAATGAAAGCTAACTACGAGGGTTATCGCGCACTATTGGTGCATGCTCATCCAGACGATGAAACTATCAACAATGGTGCAACTATGGCGCTCTACGCCAATCTTGGTGCGAAAATCACACTTGTCACATGCACTCGTGGTGAAGAAGGCGAAGTCCTTGTAGAAGATCTCGCTCATATTGCTGCCGCACATAATGATCAACTTGGCGAGCATCGTGTCGAAGAGCTTGCAGAAGCAATGAAAGCGCTCGGGATTTCTGACTATCGTTTTCTAGGAGCACCTGAAGTTAAATACCGCGATAGCGGCATGATTGGAACTGAGCCAAATGAACGTCCAGATTGTTTCTGGAGAGCAGATTTTGATAAAGCGAGAGACCACTTAGTTTCGATAATTGAGGAAGTAAAACCTCACGTCTTGATTACTTACGATGAGTTCGGTGGATATGGGCACCCTGATCATATTCAAGCCCATCGAGTAGCCATGGCTGCAGCAGAGAAAAGTGACTGGGATATTAAAAAAATCTATTGGAATGTCACTCCTCGTTCGGTGATTCAAGAGAGTATCGAAAAAATGAAAGCTCTAGGCTCAGATTTTATGGGCGCTGAGTCTGCTGATGATCTGCCATTTTGCAAAGATGATTCATTTGTATCTGCTCATATTGACGGAAACGAATATGTAACCAAAAAGATGGATGCGATGCGTGCTCACGCAACTCAAATTGCTTTGGATGGGCCATTCTTTGCGCTCTCGAATAATTTAGGTCTGCAAGTTTGGGGCAATGAGTATTACACATTAGTTAAAGGTGAAAAGTCTGGCGATTTAGATTCACTTGGTCGCGAGCAAGATCTCTTTGCAGGGATTACTCTGTAGATGAGATATCTGTATTCATTATTCATCGGTATCTCATCAGCTGCAGTTGCAATTCTGCTTCATCAAAGCTTGCCACCTTTTGGGGTAATAGCAGGGCTTGTTGTTACATATGGAGCAATTTGGATAGTTGGCCGCACATACAGCGGACGAAAATTTAAGTTCGTAGCTTTTGTAGGCTGGCTGACTCTTATGATTAGAGGTGGCTCTTTTGGCGCTGGCCAAGAACTACTAATTCAAGGTGATGGCGTGGGTTCAACACTCCTGATCGTTGGAACATTGCTTGCACTAGGAGCAGTCACAGCTCGAAATTAATTAATTCTTTCCCAGCTTTGTCCATCGACGCCGTCTCTCACCTCAATACCCAATTCTGCTAACTTATCTCGAAGCGAATCAGCTTCTATCCAATTCTTTTTTATTCGAGCTTCTGCGCGAGAGAGAAGTAAACTTTCAATTTCAGCACTGATGGGTTGATCTGATTGAAGTGTACGATTTAGGTCAAGGCCAAGTAATTGATCGGCGTAGAGAAAGATTGCGCGCTTATCTTGATCTCCGACAGTTGAGTCCTTTTCAACGGCCCTCAAGCGCAGAATAATTCTTGGAGTATCTAGATCAGCCATTGTTAATTCATTAATCTCAGAATCAAATTTGGTAAGTTCAGAAATTCCCCACTGGCTCATGGATTTACGCCAACGTTTTAGTAGTGCATCTGCCGCTCGTAGCGCATCCCAGGTGAGATCTATCTGCGATCTGTATCGATTCTCTAGTAGCGCCAATCGCAGCGCCAAAGGATCTAAACCAGCACCGATGAGATCATTAACGAGAACCACGTTACCTGAACTCTTCGCCATCTTCTTACCTTCAAAGAGCAGGTGCTCGCCATGTAACCAGTGCCGCACAACGTCCTTACCTGCTATTGAATTAGTTTGCGCACGCTCATTTTCGTGATGCGGAAAACGCAAATCGATTCCTCCAACGTGCAGATCAATCGATTCTCCCAATAATTCAAGTGACATCGCGGTGCATTCGATATGCCACCCAGGGAATCCAACACCCCAAGGTGAATCCCAAACCATCTCAGTTCTATCGTGCGCTAACTTCCAGAGCGCCCAATCGGCATGGAATCTTTTACCGCCGTCACCACTATATTCGTAACGATGGCCTGGCTGTAATTCTTCTAATTTGTTTCCACTCACCGCACCGTAGGTAGCAAATGAGGCAGCATCGAAGTAAACATTTCCATCGGTTCCAACATAAGCAGATTTATTAGCTATTAATTTCTCTATGGAGCTAATTATAAGTTTCATGCTTTCACTTGCGCGCGGATAGCTATGTGCTGGGGTGATATTTAGCGCCGCTAAGTCATTATGAAAACGTTCCTCATATCTGAGCGCAATCTCTTGAGCAGAGACAGATTGCTTCTTACTTTCTTGCAAAACTTTATCTTCACTTGGATTTTCATTTATATTCTCAATCATGTGGCCAACATCGGTAATATTCTGAATTACCTTCACCTGGTGACCAGAAATTTCTAGCGCTCGCACCGCTAAATCTGACAATAAGAATGTGCGCATGTTCCCGACGTGGGCATCTCGGTAGACAGTTGGCCCACAGCAATACACAGTGACATCGGCATCAGGTTCTGCAATCTTTCGCAAAGTGCGCGATCGAGTGTCATAGAGCTCAAGTTCTGCAGAGTCGCTATCTCTGCGATTAAAAACTGGAACTACTCGAAAGAAAGCAATATCAGCAACCGCAAAAGTACGGGCTTGGCCATCTTTGGTGATGATTGTCGTCTCATCCTTTAATACGCCGAGGAGGTCACGGAAGGGATACTCACCTTCGTCCCGCAGACGAAGCGAGACTCGCTTGCCGATAGCTGCGGCAATCTCGCCATGAAAACTCATAGTCTCACTTTATTGCGACAATCGACTCTCTGCAGGGTTAGAATTACCGCCTACTCAAGCTGCAACAGCCTTACGAAGGAGGCCCATCGTGACCTATGTAATTGCCCAGCCTTGCGTTGATGTGAAAGATAAATCATGTCGCGAAGAGTGCCCAGTGGATTGCATTTACGAAGGCTCACGAATGCTCTACATCCAGCCTGATGAATGCGTTGATTGCGGTGCTTGCGAGCCAGTCTGTCCCGTTGAAGCCATCTACTATGAAGATGATGTCCCAGGACAGTGGCAGGATTACAAGAAGATTAATACCGAATTTTTCATTGAGCTAGGTTCACCTGGCGGAGCATCAAAGGTGGGCCAGACAAATTCTGACCACGCTGATGTAAGCGCTCTTGGGCCACAAACTACCTGATTTTCCGTGGGATGCGCTCGCTCCATTTGGCGCAACTGCGAAGCTACATCCCTCAGGCGCAATTGATCTCTCTGTTGGCACACCTGTAGATCCCACTCCAGAATTCATTCAAAAAGAATTAATTGCCGCAGCAAACTCACCAAGTTATCCCGTCACTATGGGAACTCCAGAGCTACGTAACTCGCTTGCTGATTGGTCGAAAGAAAATCTTGGCGTGCAAGGTGATTTCGGAGTCTTACCACTTATCGGCTCTAAAGAATTTGTTGCGTGGTTGCCGACATTTCTTACTTCTAAGAGCGTGCTCTATCCCGAAGTTGCCTATCCAACATATTTAGTTGGAGCAATTCTCGCTAAAGCAGAAGCAACTCCTGTAGAAATTAGCGCTGCATCATGGCCAAAAGCAGATTTGGCGTGGGTGAACTCACCATCAAATCCAACAGGTCGAGTACATAGTGAAATTGAACTTCGTGGTGCAATCGATTGGGCCCGCAAAACTGGGGGAGTGGTTGTATCTGATGAGTGTTACCTGGAATTTGGTAACTCAGTTAAGCCGACATCAATTCTGCAATATACCGATGGTGATAACCGTAATGTCTTAGCGGTTCATTCACTTTCCAAGCGCTCAAATCTCGCTGGTTATCGAGCTGCATTTGTCGTTGGCGACCCTGAATTGATTACCCAGATTCTTGAAGTGCGCAAGCACGCTGGCATGATGGTCTCTTTGCCGGTTCAGAAAGCGATGATTGCGGCGCTTTCTGATAGAGATCATGTTGCACAACAGCGCGATCGCTATAACGCACGTAAAGCAAAATTAATACCCGCACTTAGTGCTGCCGGATTCACAATTGATTTTTCAGATGCTGGTCTTTATCTATGGGCAACTCGAAATGAAGATTGCTGGAACTCTGTTGCTTGGTTGGCGGAAATTGGAATAATCGCAACGCCTGGAATCTTCTATGGTAAAAATGGTGATCAGCATATTCGCATTGCTATGACTGCAACCGACAGTCAAATAGCAGAGGCAGCAGCGCGCATTTTTGCCGCTGTCGAGGCGTAAATATGGCCGTTGGAATCCTTCTTGTTGGCGGATTTGGCACACGACTCAAGCCGCTGACTTCTGAGTCTCCAAAACCGATGCTGCCAGTTGCCGGCCTGCCTGTTACCGAGCATCAAATTCTTGCAGCTAAACGCGCTGGAATAAAGACATTAGTGCTTGCAACCTCATACCTCTCAGAAGTTTTTACTCCTTATTTTGGTGATGGTTCAAAGTGGGACATGAAAATTCTCTATGCACTTGAGAAAGAGCCACTCGGAACTGGTGGTGCAATTCGCAATGCTGCCGGGATGCTTGATTTTGAAAGTCTTGGCGATGAGCCGATAGTTGTTTTCAATGGAGATGTTTTAAGTCGTCATTCGATTGCGAATCAAATTGAATTTCACCAAGCAAAAAATGCCGATGCAACACTTCATCTCATTGATGTAGAAGACGCGCGAGCATTTGGTTGCGTTCCAACCGATGACGAAGGAAGAGTTACTGCCTTCCTTGAAAAAATGGATAACCCTGTTACTAATTCCATCAATGCCGGTTGCTACGTTTTTCATCCATCAGTTCTTGATCTAATTCCGTTGGGTGATGTCGTCAGTATCGAACGTGAAACTTTTCCAGCACTCGTCGAAAGTGGCAGGCCAGTCTTCGGATATAAGGAGCAGGCATACTGGCTTGATGTCGGCACTCCGGCTGCACTTTTCAAAGGTTCTCGAGATCTGATCGAAGGTGATTTTCACGCGATGGCGGGTAGTTCTATCGACCCATCTGCAGTTGTCACTGGCAAAAGCTCTCTTGGAAGAAATGTCACCGTTTCAAAAGGTGCTGTAATCGATGATTGCATCATTGGCGATAACGTGAAGATTGAAAATGGCGCACATCTTTCGCATTGCTTTGTATTTCGCGACACAATCATCGAGGCAGGGCTCGAAAAATCCCGCTATTACCTATCTTCTTCAATTTCTGAGCCTATAAATCTGCCATAAATCGACTTTTCCGCTTATTTTTTCGGTTTTCAACCATTCTTGGGGTTGACTTAAGGGGATTACATGGGTGTAATTCACTCTTAGAGCGCAGCAATTCATTCGCGAATTGCTCACTATGGTCTGCAAGGAGATTCGACATATGCCGATCCGCCCAGAAGGTTCCTCTCAGAGCAAGACATTCGTTACTAATTCAACCTCTAATACAGCCTCAAATACAATTGCAAGCCCAATAAATTTAACAACTGGACCAACTATCCAACTCGCTAACGGCGAGAACATGGAGCTCTCATGGCAGGAGCGCTCACTCTGCGCTCAAACTGATCCAGAAGCTTTCTTCCCTGAAAAGGGTGGTTCAACACGTGAAGCAAAGCGCGTCTGCCTCTCCTGTGATGTTCGCCAGGAATGTTTAGAGTACGCGCTCGCACACGATGAGCGTTTCGGGATCTGGGGCGGACTCTCAGAGCGCGAACGTCGTCGCCTTAAGCGTCGCCCTGCATAAAGGTCACTGCCTTTTCGGCTGACGAAAAGCAAATCTCATGAGTAACCCTCACGTCACTGCACTCCTGGTGGTGCATGATGGAGTGACCTGGCTTCCAGAAGTTGTCGCTTCAATTGCATCACAGAGTCGAAGCGCAGATCAAATCCTTGCAATTGATACTGGATCACAGGATGCATCTGCAAAATTATTAAAGGGTGCGCGCATCCCAACGGTTTCACTCGATCGCTCCGCTTCTTTTGGCGCTGCACTTAACTATGGCGTCTCGCAACTTCCTGCACGAATCGAAGGTGTTGAAGAGTGGCTTTGGATTCTTCATGACGATTGCGCACTTGATCCTCGCGCACTAGAAGGACTCACAACAGCAATTGCCGATCGCCCAAATATTGTTATGGCGGGGCCGAAGTTATTAGGTTGGCACGATCGCACACATCTTCTTGAAGTTGGCATCAGTATTGCTACTAATGGCGCTCGCTGGACAGGGCTTGAACCAAATGAATACGACCAAGGCCAACGTGATGACGTGCATGAGGTTCTGTCAGTAAGTACCGCAGGTGCGCTTATTCGTCGCGATGTATTTGAAGAACTTGGTGGCTTTGATATCAACCTTGAACTCTTTAGAGACGATGTTGATTTCGGATGGAGAGTACATACAGCTGGCCACTCAGTAATCGTGGTTCCTTCAGCGATTGGATATCACGCACAAGCAGCTTCTTCAGAGCGCCGTGCAATTGATATTGCAGGAGCGCCACTTCACCGACCGCTATTACTTGATCGCCGTAATGCAGCTTACGTACTTCTTGCCAATTCATCGTGGTGGAAGTTGCCACTTCTCTCGCTTCAACTTCTGGGTGGTTCAGCCATTCGATCAATCGCGTACTTGTTCGCAAAATTACCGGGATACGCAGGAGATGAGGTGCTAGCAATCGCATCACTTCTCATCCATCCAGGCGAGCTTATCGCTGCGAGAAAATCGCGAAAAGCAAGCCGATTAGTCTCCTCAGGAATTGTAGGAAAGTTCATACCATCAAGGTGGACTCAATTTAGATCCGGTGCAAGCCACATAGTTGAAAGAATTCGTCTAGCCATTTTTCCAGATCAACAGGAGAGCACGCCTGTAATTAGCGAACTTGATCTCAATGAAGATGAAGAAATACTTACTCCTTTGCGAACAAATTCTTGGAAGCTTTTCTTCACAAAACCTTTAGTGATAGTTTCAACTT
>WLNN01000049.1 GCA_009699765.1 Actinomycetota bacterium | reverse complement strand
TTATCTATAGATATCTCTCCAGTGCAAGCAGGCGCTAACTGGGCGATTGGATGGAAGAAAGAGAACTTTTGTGGATCAGATTCATTGCGTGCAGAGAAAGAAAAAGGCCCGCATCGTATTTTAAGAGGTTTGCAATCAACTGATAGAGGCATACCTCGAGCAGGCATGATTGTGAAGAACAGTGGCGGTGATCAAATCGGGATTGTGACAAGCGGGACATTCTCTCCAACTTTGAAGAAAGGTATAGCTCTCGCACTTGTTGAACCTCGTTATGTAATTGGTGATTCACTTGTCATTGATGTTCGAGGACGAGAATCAGTCACAACCATAGTTGCTCTACCTATGGTTGAATCCCACGTTCGTTAATTCTTGAAATTGAGCATGAGTTGCGAATGCCGCTTTTGTTCTTGCCCGACGTAGCGCGTTTAGTGCGGGTTTTCCAGCAAGCAATATAAGGATCACCGTAATTATTGCGCGCGGAATATCCCAAGCGAGTGCAGATAAGAAGTGATATTGAAAAAATCTACCTAGATTCTCATTAATGGATCCACCTACTAAGTAAGAGAGTTCAGTTCCACTTCCCAGCATCCATGGCCAGAATTGCAGATCCATTGCTATACCGAAAATCTCTGCCGCAATTACACCGTAGACAGCAAGTACAGCTAACTCAGACTTTCCACGAATTTTTCTTGGAATGATTATTACGCCCCAGCCAATTAGTGCGGCCGCAAATACTTGATATGAAAGCCAGGGTCCGATTCCACCGGTAAGCAAGGCAGAGAGAGTCATACTGAGAGCTCCAAGGAGGAACCCAAATGTAGGTCCCATAACTCGCGCAGCAAGAATCAGCGCAAACCACATAGGTTCAATTCCGATGGCGCCAATTCCCATGGGACGTAAGGCGGCGATGAGCGCAGTCAGAATTCCTAAAAATGCAACGTTCTTCGAACCAAGTTCCTCCTGAGAGAGAAGAACAACGATCAAAGTTACAGCTATAGGCACACTAGCTAGGAAGAACCAGCTGGCGCGATCGGCTACTTCATCTGTTGGCGCTATAAACGGCCAAATAAATCCAAGAAAAGTTAATGGAATTAGGAGCGCCATGACTACGCGTTTCATCATGAGCTTTCACCGACAGAGCGCAAAACATCGCCGACGGTTAGCCATCGTCGTGGAGCCATAACTTTTGCCACTTGTGGAGCGAATGCCGGAGATGCAAGTAAGACATCGAGCGTCGCACCGTCTGCAACCTTTTCACCTTCGGCGAGGAATATTGTTCGATCTGCAACTTCAGCAACAATTTCTACATCATGGGTTGCCATCAGTACCGAAGTGCCATGTTTTCGTGAGAGATCATACAAATTTCGCATCAGACGATTTTTAGCTTCGTAATCAAGACCCCTTGTAGGTTCGTCAAGAATTAAGAGTTCCGGCGAGCCTGATAACACAATAGCTAAAACAAGGGTGAGCCTTTCTCCTTCGGATAATTCTCGAGGGTGTTTAGATGGAGAAATTGTCGGCAACATTTGGTGCAAGAGAGCTAACGTTGAGCCAAATTCAACATGATTGTCCTTATCGGCACGTGCGCATTCATCTGAAACTGAAGTTAGGTATAAGAGATCGCCTGGTTCTTGGGGGATATAACCGATTGTTTGAGAGCGTGTCTTCTGATCAATTTCGCGTATTGGTTTTCCCTCGTATTTGATATCACCAGAGAAGTCCTTGTGAAGCCCAACAATGGTTCTGATGAGTGTACTTTTGCCCGCGCCATTGCGACCCATGAGCGCAGTGACTTCATTGCGATGCAGATTGATTGAAACTTTCTTTAGCGCAATTTTGGAACTAAAAGAAGCTGTAACCGAATCCACCTCGAGCAATAAAGCACCAGACTGATAAATTGGTCGCTCAGTATTGGGCAGTTCATTTCGCAAATGCTCAGTGATACGACGCACTTCACGAGTACTTGTGCCAACTTCCGAAAGATTCAATGAACGAGTAAGTCGCACAATTGGTGGCACTAAAGAAGTCTTAGATAGTATTTCGGAAGGCCCACCGATAGAAGTTTTTCCTTCTCCCTCAATCAGCAAGATGCGGTCTACATAACCGATTACTCGCTCAAGTCGATGCTCGGCAAGAATCACAGTCACGCTCAAATCGTGAACCAATCTATGCAAGATAGAGAGAATCTCCTCTGATGCGATTGGATCTAATGCGCTAGTTGGTTCGTCGAGAAGAAGCACCTTTGGATGCATTACAAGTGCGCAAGCAATAGCCAAACGTTGTTGCTCACCGCCGCTAAGAGTTGCGATTTCGCGGTTACGAAGACTGGCTAGACCAACTTGATCAAGAGCCTCTTCAATGCGCTTGCGCATCACGTCGTGAGGGAAATTTAGGGATTCCATGCCGAAGGCAAGTTCGTCTTCAACAATGTCGGTTACAAAAGTATCAATAGGGTTCTGCCCAACAATGCCCACTATTCCCGCGAGCTCTCCTGGCTTGGTAGTTCTGGTTGATTTACCATCAACAACTATTTCACCGCCAAGGATTCCGCCGGTGTGGTGTGGAACTAGCCCATTTATGAGTCGTAACAGTGAGGATTTACCAGATCCTGTGTGACCCATTACTAAAACCATTTCGCCCTCGGCAATATCGAAGGAGAGATCTTCTATGACGCTAGTAGTTGAATGAGGATATAGAAGCGAAACACGAGAAAAGGTAATCACAGAACCACCATGACAATCGCAGAGAGAAACCCACTAGTGATAAGAAGTAAGTCGCGACCTGTATATAAAATCGGGCGGTACCTACTCTGCTTTTTGGATTGACCATAACCTCGAGCTTCCATGGATTCGGCAAGCCCTACAGCGCGCCCGAGGCTTTCCTCGAGTAAGGGAATAGCTATAGAAGATATACGAGGCCTACTTCCATTCCGTAAATACTGTGCCTCTCTAATTCTTTGAATACTTGTAATCAGTTGTGGAAACACGGAGGTTGCAATTGTGAGAGTTACTGCTAATTGATAAATTTTTGCGGGAAGGACCCGAAGCAGTTTGTGGGGACTAGTTACAGAATTTGCCGCACCAAAAAGTGCAATCACTGTCGCGATCATTAATCCCTCATGAAACGATGAAGAGACTCTCTCTAAAGTTACAGAGCCGCCGATTCGAATTCCGGGAAGCCAAGAAGGTAAGGCGATACGAGGGATTTCGAAGAGAGTATTTCCAGGTCTAGGGACTCCAATTAGAACTCCGGTTAAAACACGAATAAAAATAAAGTATGCGCCCGCAACAAGTGACCATTTAAAACTTGCCGACCAAGCCCCTGTGCTCTTATATAAGTAGACAATGAGAGCCGCTCCACCGAGTGCAAAAAAGGCAGAGATATTCCCGTCTGAGGCAATTACACCGAAAGCGAGAGCTGTGAATAGTGCCCAGAAAGTAAATGGGTGGAGCGGCTTCATCGATTAACTATTTCTTTGCCAAGTTGATTGGTGTTTGAATCTCAACGCCACATTCTTTCGCAGGATAACCATTAAGGCCGCATATCAAACCGGAGTCAGCAGTACGAAGCTTGATTTCTTGGGCAAGCACATCAATTCCTTGTGATTCTTTAGCTGTTACCACGCACTTAATAATTGTCTTCTTGGCCTTTTCGCCCTTTGGCGAATAAGACTGATCTCCAAAATCCACGACCAATCCAATTCGCTTAGTGCCAGCTTGCGCCTTGGTTTTTCCACAAATTGTCTTAAATGATGGTTTCACTGATGGGGGAGTTGATGGAATGTCATCGTTGCTAAATGTAAAAACCCAACCCTCAACAGATCCATCTGCAATATCAACCGTTGGACCTGTCATAGCTGCTTTCCAGGTCGAACTATTTGCTGCGGCTTGGTAGTAACCCCAATAGCGCCAACCTTTTGAAGTTGAAGCAGTTGCGGTCGAGATGAGAGATTGTGAGATGAGTGCAACGGCAAGTGCGGTTATGAGCACTTTAGCTGGCAATAAATTTTTCATTGTGGAGCTCCTAAAAAATCAAGAGTCTCACAGGGGTAGGTAGCAAAGGTTGCGTGAACCTGTACGACTGCGCCCCGCAAACCTCGGCGGGTGTTGGTCTTGTAAATGACTCAGGTAATCCGACTTAAGCCTTGACGACTCTTACGGTTGCGGGTCAGCGTCGGAATTTCACCGAACTTCCCCTGAAGACATTTATTTGCAATCTTAAATATTCAAGATTGTGAAGTATTGAGTTGTAGGCCAACCAAACCATATTAGGTTTCGGTTGGCAATAACCAACCCACCCTTTAGGATGCCAACATGGAATATCGTCGCCTTGGCTCAACCGGAATGTATGTATCGGAAATTTCTTATGGAAATTGGGTCACCCACGGATCCCAAGTAGAAGCTGAAAGTGCCCTCAAATGTGTACGCGCCGCCCTTGATGTCGGCATTACCACCTTTGATACCGCAGACGTTTATGCAGGCACCAAAGCTGAAGCGATTCTGGGTCGCGCTCTCAAAGGTGTTCGACGCGAGTCATATGAGTTATTCACCAAGGTTTATTTCCCTACAGGTGCAGGAAAAAATGACCGTGGACTATCTCGCAAACACATTATGGAATCTTGCAACGCCTCACTAAAGCGTCTTAAAACTGACCATATTGATTTATATCAGGCACACAGATTTGATTTTGAAACTCCACTAGAGGAGACGCTCTCGGCTTTTGATGATCTTATTCGTCAAGGAAAAGTTTCTTACATCGGATTCTCCGAGTGGAATGCTGAGCAGATCAAGAATGCGCTAAAAATTCAAGATGCCAATAACTACAATCGTTTTGTTTCGAGCCAGCCTCAATATTCAGCGCTTTGGCGCGTTATTGAAGCAGAGGTAGTACCGCTTTCTCGCAAGGAAGGAATTGGACAGATAGTGTGGTCGCCAATGGCACAGGGAGTTTTGACCGGTAAGTACCTGCCCGGAAAGAAAGTTCCAGCAGGCTCACGTGCTACAGATAAGAAGAGTGGAGCGAACTTCATATCTCGTTGGCTAACCGATGAAGTGCTAGAAGCTGTTCAACGTTTGCAACCTATTGCAGATGAAGCTGGAATCACGATGGGTCAATTGGCTCTCGCGTGGGTTCTCTCAAATGACAATGTATCGTCAGCAATTATGGGTGCGACAAAGCCATCTCAAGTTAAAGAGAATGCAAAAGCATCCGGCATTAAACTTACCTCTGAGCAACTGAGCGCAATCGATAAAGCACTTGGCGGTTTGCCAGAGAAAGATCCTTCTAAAAATGCAAGCCCAAATCCACGCGCTTAGTTAAATTTTTCTCCAGCCTTAACGGCGGGCTTTGGGGTGCGCATACGGCGCATCTGTGTAGATCTCAACCAGCCGTACATGCCTAAACCACGCAGAGATGTGTCAGGGTACTTTTCTGCAACTGCCTTCTTTATCTTGCGGCTCAGAATAAGACCGTCAATCACGGAGATCAGAAGTACTGCGTACATGATTGCGATTGAAAGAACTTGAGTGAATGGAATCTTCGCTGTTCCTGAGGTATCAGCAGATCTAGAACCTGGAATGAGTGTTAGAAGGAGCACAATAAAAATCACTGGCAAAAAATATTCGCCAACTGAGCGACGTGAATCAACGAAGTTACGTACGAATCTGCGTGCCGGGCCCTTATCTCTAGCGGGGAGAGCACTTTCATCTCCGCGCATATATGCAGCTCTGGCAGCGATACGTGCATTCTTCGCATCATCCTTTGCGCGCTTCTTCTCTTCCTTTCCAATTATTGGTGCAAGAGCTTGGCGCTTCTGTGCAGCTTCATTGCGCTTAGGTGTTGGACGGCCTTTTTTTGATTCAGTCATGAAGGCAACTATAGAGCGAGCATTTGGTCGAGCGCGAGTTTTGAATAGCGCGCCGTTTGAGCATCGACCTTAATCTCATTTACAACCCGTCCGCTTACCAAGGACTCTAGCGCCCAGACTAGATGCGGCAGGTCGATTCGGTTCATTGTCGAGCAGTAACAAACGGTTCGGTCTAAGAAATAGACTTTCTTATCCGGGTTATTGGACGCAAGCCTGCTCACCAAATTGAGCTCTGTACCTACCGCCCACTGTGTTCCAGGAGCGGATTCTGTAACGGTCTTTATTATCTTTTCAGTACTGCCGACCACATCAGCAGCTGTAACAACTTCGTGTTGGCACTCTGGATGAACGATGATCTTTATATCTGGAATTCTGACTCTAAAATCATCGATAGATTTTTTTGTAAAACGACCGTGCACAGAGCAATGCCCCCGCCAGAGAATCACTTTAGCGTTCCTAATCTCACTCTCACTCAAGCCACCTTGTGTTTTCCAAGGATTCCAAATCACGCACTCATCGAGCGAGATTCCTAAATCAATAACAGCGGTGTTGCGACCTAGATGCTGATCTGGAAGGAAAAGGACTTTCTCTCCTTTGGAAAAGGCCCAGCGAAGTGATTTTTCAGCATTTGATGAAGTGCAGATAGTTCCACCATATTTGCCGGTGAAACTCTTTATTGCTGCCGATGAATTCATATATGAAACTGGAATAGTCTTAGCTGCAACTCCAAGCCTTTCGAGATCCGACCAACATTGATCAACCTGAGCCGCGTTAGCCATATCGGCCATTGAACAACCGGCAGCTAAATCAGGAAGTATTACCTTTTGATGTTCGCCAGTGAGGATATCTGCGCTCTCAGCCATGAAATGAACGCCACAAAAAACTATGTATTCCGCCGTTGATTGATCAGCGGCAGCCTGAGCTAATTTAAATGAATCACCAGTTATGTCAGCAAACTGGATTACTTCATCGCGTTGATAGTGGTGTCCGAGAATTAGGACTCGCTCACCCAGCGCCTTCTTTGCAGCAATCGCCCGAGCGAGGAGATTCGGGTCACTTGCGGCAGGAAGTTCTCCAGTACAGGAAACGCCTCTCTCCGAGAGTAGATCTGAACCTTGCCCCAGTAGGAGGAGGTTAGATAACTTCGTAGGTGAAGACATGCTCGTATTCTCCTCGTTTTGGGTTAGCAACAGCAAGCCGGCGCGGGTATTCTTTGCCACATGACTACAGAGACTTCGCAATCAATAGACCTCACAACCGGCATCGCGCTAACAGAGGCAGCTGCTTCAAAGGTTTCAGCATTGCTTGCACAAGAAGGTCGGGACGACCTATACCTTCGTGTAGCAGTACAACCAGGTGGCTGTTCTGGACTTCGCTACCAACTTTATTTCGATGATCGCAGTCAAGAAGGCGATATCACTCGCTCATTTGGAGATGTCAAAGTTGTCGTAGACAAGATGTCTGATCCATATCTCATGGGTGCAAAGGTTGATTTCGTAGACACAATTGAGAAGCAAGGCTTCACGATTGATAACCCAAATGCGCAAGGTTCATGCGCATGTGGCGACTCATTTAACTAAAACTGCATTAATTCCTTTAATTTATTGGTGTTCCGATAGCCCCTGCTTCCAAAAGGTGTAGTTAAATCCACCCATGAGAATTGGTGTAGCGGGCTCGGTAGGCGTAGATAACATAATGACTTTCTCCGGAAAGTTCACTGATTCGCTGGTAGCTGGTTCGCTCGAAAAAGTTTCGCTATCTTTTCTCGTAGACAGCCTCCAAGTTCGTCGCGGTGGTTGCGCTGCAAATATTTCTTTCGGCCTAGCAAACTTGGGACTCTCTCCAATTTTAATCGCGGCTGTTGGAATCGACTGGCCCGATTACGAGGCGTGGCTCTCGCGGCATGGAGTCGATACAGGTCATGTTCAGGTTTCAAAAGAACTTCATACCGCTCACTTTATGGTGACGACTGATTCAGAACTCAACCAGATTGCATCCTTCTTCCCAGGGGCAATGTCTGAAGCGCGCAATATCGAACTCAAGCCGATTATGGATAAAGCTGGACGGCTAGATTTGCTTGTTATTTCACCCGATGATCCTGAGGCTATGTTGCATCACATGGAAGTTGCGCTAGAAAACAATATTCCGGTTGCAGCCGATCCGTCCCAACAGATGGCCCGAATGTCTGGTCCAGAGATTCGCAAACTCATTGAAGGTGCCACGTATCTCTTCATGAATGAATACGAACTTGCGCTGGCTATTCAAAAGTCTGGTTGGAGCGATCAAGAGATTCTTCAGAAAGTAAAATACCGTGTTGTAACTCAAGGGTCTAATGGTGCGCGCGTTGAGAGTGCTGGGGGTGAATTAATTAAGGTTGGGTGCCCGCAAGAGAGAGCCAAGGTTGATCCGACCGGAGTTGGCGATTCGTTCCGTTCTGGGTTTGTTGCTGGGTTAGTATGGGGTTTATCGCACGAACGCTGTGCTCAAATTGGCGCAATGGTTGCTACTTATGTAATTGAGACTATGGGTACGCAAGAATATCGTTTCAATAAAGAAGAATTTGTCGGACGTTTCCGTGAAGCTTATGGAGATGACGCTGCTTTAGAATTGGCTTCAGTACTTACTATTCAATGATTCGAGCTCACTACTTATAACTGTGATCAGCTCTTCAATATCGCGGCCGGTGTGATGCGGATGTATAGTAAAACGCAGATGCCCCTCTGTTTGATAACCCATAGCGGCAATCACATGGCTCGGTGTCAGATCATCTGGAGAACAAGCCGAACCCGAATCAACCGCAAATTCCTTTTTTAA
>WLNN01000048.1 GCA_009699765.1 Actinomycetota bacterium | reverse complement strand
CGCACCGTATGGCTCGAATTCTTGCGAGATATGTACTTCATCGGCGCCATAGCGCTTCTGTAGGTCTTTTAAAACATCAACAACGTCGCCGACCATGACATGTAGTCCGCCACCCAAAGATTCATCGAGTTTGCGAAGTGATTGACCTAGGTAAGCAAGTCGCTTGCTTCCACTCTGGCCGATGAGGGCAGGGTCAAGAATAAAGACGGGAACGATTTCATCAGAATTCTTCAAAGCTTCACAGAGTGCAGGGTGGTCTCCAATGCGCAGATCGCGTCGGAACCAGAGAATGCTTCGTGAAGTCACTTGGGGATTTTAACTGACAAAATCTTAGATGCGACAATTTTCCCTGTTACAGATTTTGCCACCGCAATTGTCTCCACCTCTGAGCCGCCTTTTAGGCCTGCTTTTTGAAGATATACACGATAGAAGCCGGCTTGGGTCTCTAGATCTTCAACGGTGCGCTTATCTGCTGTTCCGATTGTGATCCAGGGACCGCCCTTCTTTCTATAAGAGAAGGTCACGGTGTTGTAATCATCACCAGGAATTGTTGCAGTAATTGCGACTGCATCCTGAACAAAGAAATCAATATTCTTAACAGAAATTGCTACGGATAACTTAGAGCTTGGCAGATATTTCTTGTTCGCTTTATAGATGCAATAGTCACGCGCTGGCACTTGAATGTTTATTGAGTTCGCTGAGGTGCTAGTTGATGTGCATAAACCTGAAAGGCTTGCCCATTTCGCACCTACAGTAGAGACTTTAAAGTCTGCTGATGATTTTTCATCGCTGCCATTAAATGCGATGAAATACTCTTGATTCTGTGCGTAACGAGTTACAACAAATACATCACCCTCACCGGTACGTACTTGCTGTGTGCCTGCGCGTAAAGCAGGATTACCTGCAATCAGAGCCTGTAACTGCTTAATCTGAGTTTCCAGAGGGTGAACGGTCGAAAATAGGCTCGTTGTTCCGGCTGGTTCTGCTCCAATTCGAGGAGCAGTTTGCCAATCTGTTACTTGAGTAGCAAAGAGATCTTGTCGAGCCTGCTTATCGCCACCGATACCAGCGAGACCTTTCTCGTCTCCGTAATACACCGCAGGGCTGCCGCGGAGTAATAAGAGCAAGGCATTTGCAAGTTTTGCACGTTCGAGCGCTCCGACAGTATCGCTTTCAAGAACAGCGTCGCGAATAAAGTAACCGATACGACCCATATCGTGATTGCCCATAAAGGTTATTAGTCCGGCAGCATTTGTTGTCGCTGTTGTGTAGAGGTCATCACTATTAAAAAGGCTCGCGAGCTCAATTGTGTTTCCACCGTAGGCTGCGAAACGAGTGACCCGCTTTTGGAATGGGAAATCCAAAACGCTCTCCACTTGTTGTGAGGTGACATAGGACGAAGTTGTATAGGGTGAAACATCATAAACTTCTCCGAATATTGGAAAGTTCTTCTTGCCTTTCTTAAGGGCAACAGCTCTGATCGCTGGAATAACGCGCTTCCAAAAAGCGGCATCTACGTATTTGAATGTATCGATACGCATTCCATCTATATCAAACTTATTAATCCAGTCTGACCAAACATCGATCCACCCCTGTATTACAACTGGCCGTTCAGTTGCGATGTCATCAAGCCCATAAAAATCGCCCGTAACACCTTGGCCGTTGCCTTCATTGTGGTAATTACTTAAATCATTGAGCCAACTTGGTTTCTTAGAAGTTGCTTCATCGGCGCTGATGATAGGAGTTCCAAATTCAAGATGAATGACATCTGCGGTGTGGTTTGCAACCACATCAATAATTACCTTGAGACCACTTTTGTGAGCGGTAGCGACCATCTCTTTGAAGTCAGCCTCTGTGCCTAAATGTGGATCAACTGTCGTGAAATCAAGTCCCCAATAGCCGTGATACGCCGCAGATCCTCCTTGAACATACTTCTGCTTCACAGGAGGAGTAATCCAGATTGATGTGAATCCAAGGGACTTTATATATGCAATGTGTTTAGTAAGCCCTTTAAAGTCGCCACCGTGCCAATATCCCGGCGCAGTTGGATCGAATCCACCAAGCCAGCTACCGCCAACTAAACCGGCGTTATCGTTTGACGGGTCTGCGTTTTCAAAGCGATCAGTCATGACAAAGTAAATAGATTCACCACTGGTTGCTTGGCGAACCATAGGCTTAGCGAGTGCCGAAAAGTCTGCTCCTGATGCTTGAGAAGCTAAAAAAATCGCGATAATCGTTGATGCAGCCACCAAGCGATTGATTTTCATTTAGCAGCCCGGCTTGCGCGGTATACGGGTGCAAGAAATTTCATCTTAGCCCTTTACAGAGCCGGCAGTTAAGCCGTTAACAATGTACTTCTGAAGCGAAAGGAAGATAGCCACAATCGGTACAGATGCAATGATCGATCCTGCCGCGAATGGTCCCCAGTTAGCTGCATACTGACCACCGATAAAGGATTGGAGTCCCACCGCGATAGTGCGATCGGGCATATCAACTAAGAAGAGTCGCGCAAGAATAAACTCATTAAATGTTCCAATAAAGCTAAGCAACATTACAACCGAAAGAACAGGTGTTGCGAGCGGAATAAAAATTAACCAGTAAATCTGCATTGGGCTTGCACCATCAACTTTTGCTGCCTCATCAAGTTCTGCAGGAATAGTGTCTACGAAGCCCTTAAGAAGCCAGATATTTACTCCCATTGCTCCGCCAAGATAAACGAGCAATAGACCCGGCTTGCTTCCAAGTCCAATTCCAGGAGCAAAAGTCTGAACTCGCTCCATAATTACATAGACGGCAGAGATAGCGAGAATCGCAGGAAACATCTGCACCAAGAGAAGAAGCTTGAGTCCAGATACCTTGCCTTTAAAGCGAAGACGGCTAAAGGCGAATGCTGATGCCGCTCCAATTACAACTGAGAGCACGGCAACGGCTCCTGCAATAATGAGTGAGTTCTTCATCCATGTTAAATACGGAATTCGAGGATCATGGAAGAGAAGTGTGTAGTTTGCAAATGAAATCTCTCGTGGAATAAACGATGTGAGATTGAGGCTTCCAGTTGGATTAAATGATGAAATAACAACTAGATAAAGTGGGAAGAGACTAAAGAGCGCAACAGAGATTGCTAAAGCGTGGCGCCATAGATTATTTCTTAACCATTTTTTCATGCGAAGTCTTCCAATACTTTAGATTTCTTGAGTCCGTAGAGCGAAATTGATGCAACTAGAAGGAAGATAATCACTGAAATTGCACTTGCTAGACCTAAATCAGAGTTGCCTTCATTGAAGGCAATCTTGTATGTGTAGCTGATTAAGATATCTGTTCCACCAGCAATATCTCCATCCAATTGAGCAATTGGACCCCCTCCCGTGAGCAGGTAGATGAGATTGAAGTTGTTAAAGTTATAGGCAAAGCTGGCAATAAGAAGGGGTGAAAGAATTTTTAACAACAAAGGCAAAGTAATTTTGTTAAAGATTTGTCGCGGTGACGCACCATCAATTGCAGCGGCCTCAGAAAGTTCTGATGGAATTGCTTGAAGTGCGCCGCTGGCAACGAGATAGAAGTACGGGAATCCGAGCCATAAATTGACCAAGATAACCGCGGCGCGCGCAAAGGCGGCATTTTGGAACCAGGCAATGTGTGTCCCCAATAAATTGTTGATGGCACCGAATTCGGTGTCAAACATTCCGCCCCAAATCAAAATACTCATAACGCTTGGCATCGCATAAGGCAGAATCAAAATTGATCTATAAATTCTGCGGCCACGAATAGCCTTGTTTAACGCAAGCGCTAAGAGGAGACCAAGTGCGAAGGTAGTAAGAACGCTCAGGCCAGCAAAAGAGATGGTCCAGAGGAAGACGCTAATAAATGGAGCACGAAGTCGTTTTTCGGTAAAGAGTTTGGTGTAATGCTCGAACCAGATTGGTGCTCGCCAGCCCACGCTGCCCAGAAATTGTTCCTTATTATTTACGTTGGCAAAATTACCGCGCCCATTGTCCTTGTAGATGTCACCAGTAGCGAGGTCGACGAACTGATCTTTCGCTTCGTCATATCTAATCGCTTGCTTGTAAAGGGATGCGGCTTGAAATCCCTCAAGCCCTAGGTAGTACTCGCCATCGTAGAAGAACTTAAGTTTTGGGATTGATGCATCCAGCGAACCAAGTTCATCAGTCGTTAAGGCAGTAAAGTTTGGTGAGCTAGAGGGAACATCGAAATCATTCATCTTCACGCCGGAAGCAGGCTCAATTGTGCGCGTTTTTTCCGTTGAAATCGCATATACATTGGTGGTTGTATTTAAATAAAGAATTGATATCTCGCCGGCTTTGTTCTTGCCGATCGTTACATCAAAAATTGTTTGGTCTGGATCTTGCGCCACACCTGTCTTGATTAATTGTTCGATAGCTTCAGGCTTGGAGAGGATATTGCCTGTCTGATATTGGAAGCCAGACATCGCTAAGGTGTAGAGAATCGGTCCAACTACAAAAGCGAGAAGAAAGAGAAGTCCTGGTAAGAAGAATTTAAGCGGTATTGATTTGCTTGTTAGATAAACAAAATTTATCGAAAGAATTGCGAAAATTAAGAATATGGCGATTGCAAATTCGCCTTGTGCGAGTGCGTGCTGAGCTAATAACCCAAGAATCGCAGAAGTTGCGGCGAGAAAAATTAACTTTAGTACAAGTGCAAATTTCCCTCTAAAAACCGAAACCAACATTCGCGTTTTCCCCAATCTTGTAGAAGTAAACAAGACAGGTGGGTGAGAACTCACCCACCTGTCTTGTAACTTGACTTACTTCTTAGAGGTCGCTGATGCCCTTTGCAAGGTTAGCCTTGTAAATTGCAGCTAGCTTTGCAGCCTCAGTTGCTGGTGCTTTTCCATCAACAAGAACTGCTGTCCAGAATGATGGAAGTGCATCCCAGTAGCTTGTCTTATCGCCATTAAGGATTGCACCGATCTGTGGGAGGCTTGTGATTCCCGCAACCTTTGCGAATCCCTTCTGACCAGCTGTTGGTGAGAATGAAGCGCCATCCTTAGATGCTGCTGGACGTCCTTCAATCTTCTGGTACATACGTGCACCTGTACGTGATCCGAAGATGTTGAATAGTGCAGTCTTTGCGCCTGCTTCAACTCCATGCTTTGCAGCATAAGTTGTAAGAAGTGCGCCTGAAACTGAACCGAATGATGGTGCGTAAGTACCTGAAGCTGTACCAGGAACTGGTGAGAGATTCATTGCGAATCCCTTTGCTAGGTAATCTTTCCACTCCCAGTTACCAATGATTGCAAATGGAACCTTGCCAGCGATGAAGTTATCTTTGCAACCTGTATCTGTTGCTGGGAAGAAGCCATTGCTCTTTCCATCAGATGTAAGAAGGTACTTAGAAACGTTTGCTGCAACAGTTGTTGCGTTCATTGGATCTGCTGAATCGACGCTTCCGTCATCCTTGATCTTGTAAGGATATGCACCGAGAGCTGTTGAAACTCCGAGAGCTCCCCATGACATTCCGCCGCCTGCAACGCAGAGGCCAGCCTTGAGTGATGCCTTGTTTGCAAGGTAGTAATCAACCATGTCACCGAATGACTTTGGTGCTGACTTTACGAGCTTCGCGTTGTAGATCATTCCAACGTTGTTAACGTCAACTGGAAGACCGTAGAGCTTGCCCTTGTATGAAAGGTCGAAGAGTTGTCCTGCTGTGAACTGCTCCTTGACTTTAGGAGTAAGAGTTACAGGTGCAAGCTTTCCAGCCTTTGCAGCTGTTGGAACCCAGTCATTAGCAGCAAGAATGATGTCTGGACCAGACTTCTCTGTTGCATTATCAAATGCTGCCTTGAGTGCATCAAAGCTAGAGTATGAAACGATCTTGAATGAATAACCGGCAACCCAGTCATTCTTCTGTGACATCAACTTCTGAAGGTTTGGGCCACGTTGTCCGTCTGCCCAAATTACAATTTCGCCACCTGCAGCATGTGCTGGCACTGCAGCGAAACCTGCAAGTGCAACAGCGGCAGCAGCAGCGAAGCTAACTACGCTTAAACGCTTTTTCATATATTCCTCCAAGGAATTACAGAGTCGTCCCAAGGTGAGACCGACTCTAGTAGGGCTATTCAACTCAGTAGAGGCTGATGGGTCAATTTAGCAATGCTCAAATAGTGCTTATAAACCGCATAGTTATCGAATTGTTATAACTTTTCAGAATATGAAGAAGAACTGAAGAACTACTTGTGTAATTGTTCTACTGAAGCATCCCAGCCAGCAACATCTTCTGGCTTGCGAGGCGCCTTGCCAACATAGCGAGCAGAAGGACGGATCAAACGACCAGTGCGCTTTTGCTCAAGAATATGTGCAGACCAACCAGCGGTACGAGCAGCTGTAAACATTGATGTAAAGAGCGGAGCTGGAACTTCTGCGAAGTCCAAAATAATTGCTGCCCAGAACTCAACGTTGGTTTCAAGTACGCGATCTGGTTGGCGCTCACGAAGTTCCTTAAGCGCTGCTTGTTCAAGTGCCTCAGCAACTGCATAACGAGGTGCATTAAGTTCTTTTGCAGTGCGACGCAATGTGCGAGCGCGTGGATCTTCTGCGCGATAAACGCGGTGACCGAAGCCCATCAAACGCTCTTTGCGATCAAGTAGCCCCTTGACGTAAGTCTCAGCATTTCCGACCTTCTCAACATCTTCAATCATCGAGAGAACTCGTGCAGGTGCGCCACCGTGAAGTGGGCCAGACATAGCGCCAATTGCACCTGATAGCGCTGCTGCAACATCTGCACCAGTTGATGCAATAACGCGTGCGGTAAATGTTGATGCATTCATTCCATGTTCTGCAGCTGATACAAAGTAAGCATCGATTGCGCGAACGTGTAATGGATCAGGCTCTCCACGCCAACGAATCATCATTCGCTCTACAACAGTGTGCGCCTTATCAATCTCTGATTCTGGAACTGCTGGTGCAACGATTCCACGAGCAGCCTGTGCAAGGTATGAAAGAACCATGACAGATGTGCGAGCGAGGTTACTGCGTGCTTCAGCATCATCAATATCTAGAAGTGGCTTAAAACCCCATGCTGGTGCAAGCATTGCGATAGCAGATTGCACATCTACGCGCACATCACCTGAGTGAACAGGAAGCGGGAATGGCTCTGCATTAGGAAGACCTGGATTAAAAACATCATCTACAAGTAAGCCCCAGACGTTTCCAAATGAAACGCGACCGACGAGATCTTCAATATCTACACCGCGGTAACGAAGAGCGCTACCTTCTTTATCTGGTTCTGCAATCTCTGATTCAAAAGCGATCACGCCTTCTAGGCCTGGCTTGAAATCATCTGACATTGTCTGCTCCCCTTTTCGAAATTAGTGGCAACTAACCTGCCAACTTCGAGTTCTTTTCGGTGAATTCTGAGGCTAATTCTGCACCTCTCTTGGGGGTCCTGGCGACCAAAAGCTGCGGAGATGCACTCATTGCGAAAGTGAGGTTCGATACACCTATGAGCGCAGATACTCCGGAGCAGTCCAACCGACAGGCCATCTCGGCAATGCGACGTTCTTACGGCGAAGTTGGCATTACCGATCTCGGCGCAGATCCATTTGCGGCATTTACAACGTGGCTTCATGAGGCTGCTGATAATCAATTTATTGTTGAAGCCAATGCAATGGTGCTTTCAACTCTTGGCACAGTTGCAGATGGCTCTGAGGCAATTTCAACTCGAACAGTATTACTTAAAGATATTTCGCAAGGCGGATTTACATTCTTCACAAATTACAGTTCTCGAAAGTCGCAAGGGATTGAATTAAATCCTCAAGTCTCACTTCTATTTCCTTGGTACGCGATGGAACGTCAAGTCACCATTAGTGGATTTGCCGCAAAAATTGAGCGTTCCGAATCTGAAGAATATTTTGCCTCACGTCCCTGGTCATCACAGATCGGCGCTTGGGCATCTGCTCAATCTGCTCCCCTTGCTACTCGCGAAGAATTGGAACAGCGATACGCCGGTGCTTCTGCGAAGTGGCCTGAGGGCTCTGTTGTTCCGTGTCCTCCACATTGGGGCGGTTACCGAGTTCTACCAACAAGTATCGAGTTTTGGCAGGGTCGATATTCGCGTCTGCATGACCGTCTTCGCTATGAGCGACCTGACACTAATTCCGATTGGTTAGTCAATAGGTACTACCCGTAGAATTGCCGCATGAGCGCAGAAATTGTAATTCCAGCAGATATCAAGCCACGCGATGGACGATTTGGAGCAGGACCATCAAAGGTTCGCCCAGAATCTCTTCAGGCACTAATTGCATCAGGTAACTCAATTATTGGAACCTCGCACCGACAGAAGCCAGTCAAGAATGTTGTTAAGAACGTTCGTGAGGGTTTGTCATCGCTCTTTAATCTGCCAGAAGGATATGAAGTTGTTCTCGGTAACGGTGGATCAACTGCGTTCTGGGATATCGCAACATTTGGTCTTATTGAAAACCGCTCACAGCACTTAGTTTTCGGTGAATTTTCTTCAAAATTCGCGGCAGCTTCAAAAGAGGCTCCATTCCTTGGTGAGCCTTCTGTTATTAAATCTGAGCCAGGTACGCATCCAGCCGCTGTGAAAGAAGATGGCATTGATGTTTACGCCCTGACCCATAACGAGACTTCAACTGGCGTTGCAATGCCAATTAAGCGCCCTGCCGGTACAGATGGAGCTCTTGTTCTTGTTGATGCAACATCAGCTGCAGGTGGCTTACATGTTGATGCAAAAGAATTTGATGCTTATTACTTTGCACCACAGAAGTCTTTTGCATCAGATGGTGGCTTGTGGCTCTCATTGATGAGCCCTGCTGCAATCGAGCGAGCAGAGAAAATCAAAGCTTCAGGTCGTTGGATACCAGCGTTCT